>CAYNPW010000064.1:0-12856 GCA_964399215.1 uncultured Ruminococcus sp.
GCGGACAGCATATCAACAAGACCTCGTCCGCTATTCGTATCACTCATATTCCAACCGGAATGGTCGTTGAGTGTCAGGACGAGCGTTCGCAGTTCAAAAATAAGGATAAGGCGCTGAAAGTCCTGCGTTCAAGACTGCTCGATATGAAGCAGCAGGCACAGAACGATGAAATTGCCGCTAACAGACGTTCACAAGTGGGTACCGGGGAACGTTCAGAAAAAATCAGGACATACAATTACCCAGAAAGAAGAATTTCAGACCACAGGATAGGTCTTACTATTTACCGTCTGGAGCAGGTGCTTAACGGCAGTCTTGACGAGGTCATAGACGCTCTTGCCACGGCGGATCAGGCGGCTAGGCTTGCAAAACAGGAAGAAGAATGATCAATGACTGAAACTAAAATTTTAGAAAGGGACGACAATTCCGTAGAGTATGCCGCCAAGCTGTTAAAACGCGGCGAAGTAGTGGCAATACCCACAGAGACCGTTTACGGGCTTGGCGCAAACGCTTTTGACGAAAATGCTGTGCGCAAGATTTTCGAGGCTAAGGGCAGACCTGCGGATAATCCTCTTATCGTTCACATTTCAGAACTTTCGCAGATCGAGCAGCTTGTTACTCTGATACCGAGACTTGCCGTAATATGTGCGGAAAAGTTCTGGGCGGGTCCGCTGACAATGATAATGCCAAAATCACCTCGCATACCTATGGTGACAAGCGGTGGACTTGATACTGTCGGAATAAGAATGCCTTCCAACGAAACAGCGAGAAAAATCATTTCCGCCTGCGGATTTCCCATTGCAGCGCCCTCAGCTAATATTTCGGGAAGTCCTTCGCCCACATCTGCTCAGCATGTCTTTAATGATATGAACGGCAGAATACCCGCAATAGTTGACGGCGGAAATTGCTGTGTGGGAGTGGAATCTACCGTCATATCCTTTGAGGGCAGAGACAATATAAGACTTCTACGTCCCGGATTTATTTCCGTAGAGGATTTAAAGGAAGTCACTGAAAACGTACTTATCGACAAGGGCGTTCTTTCAATGCTGGACGAAAACGCCTCAGCAAGCTCCCCCGGTATGAAATACAAGCACTATGCTCCAAAGGCTGAAATTACTATAATTGAGGGAAATTCCGAGAAATTCCGTAATTTTGTTAAGGAAAACGGGAATGCTAAGACTACCCTTATGATATTTGAGAACTCAGACTGTCAGGGACTTGATTTTCCTACGCTATGCTATGGAAATACCTCTGAGGAACAGGCGCAGAGACTTTTTGACATTCTCAGAGAGCTTGATAATATAGGCGCTGAACAGGTTTACGCGAGATGTCCCAATAAAAACGGCGTAGGACTTGCGGTCTACAACAGACTGCTGAGAGCAGCGGCATTCAGGGTAATAAAATTATGAGCATAGTAATAGGCTTGACAGGTCAGAGCGGTGCGGGAAAAACCACTGTTGCGGAAGTTTTCAGACTGAACGGCTTTGTGATTATCAACTGTGATATTGTGGCGAGGCAAGTCACTGAAACGGGTTCTGAATGTAACAAGGAGCTTGCAAAGCATTTTCCCGAATGCTTTGATAACGCATATGGACTTGACAGACAAAAGCTTGCTAATGAAGTTTTTTCTGATAACACTAAGCTTAAGATACTTAACAGTATAGTTCATCCGCATATCATCAAAATTATAAAGCGGCGCATTGAAGAATTTTCCAAAGTGTGTCAATATATATTGCTTGATGCGCCTACACTTTTTGAGGCAGGCGCGGATAAGCTTTGCGACATTACTGTGTCGGTGACTGCGGACAAGAATATACGTCTGAAAAGAATTATTGACCGTGACGGGATAAGCAAGGAGCTTGCCGAGAAAAGATTTTCCTCACAGCACAGCGAGGAATTCTTTGAAGAAAAATGCGATTATGTTATCCGTAATAACGGAAGTCCCGAAAATGCGGAAAAAGAAGCTCTTGAAATAATAAAACATATAAAGGAAAGATAAATGGCTAAATCCAATACCAAAAAGCGAAGAAAGAAGAAAGTTAACGGCGGCGCTGTTTTTCTTGCGATTTTAGTGGTGTTACTGCTGATATTCACAGTGGGATATTTTTTCAGAAGATCGCTTATTGAGGGTCTGGGGCAGCTTAAAGAAAAGGTTGACGACTATACCCCCAACGGCTTTACATATCCTACAAAGTATGAGGAATATGTAGTGAAGTACAGTACCGAGTACGATGTAGATCCCACACTTGTTTTCGCAGTTATCAAGGTTGAAAGCAACTTTGACCCCAACGCAGAATCGGAAGCAGGCGCCAGAGGACTTATGCAGCTTATGAGCGACGCTTATGACTGGATAAAGTTCCGTATCGATGACGATCGAGAACATACTTACGACGATATATATGACCCTGAGCTTAATATAGAGTATGGCTGCTATTATCTTAGCTATCTTATGGATAAGTATGACGGCTCTATTGAGCTTACTGCAGCAGCATACCACTGCGGAATGGGTATGGTAGACAGCTGGCTTGAGGACGGCACTATCAACGCCGATAATTTCAATGTCGAGGATATTCCCGACGAAAATGACCAGACTTCACATTATGTAAACAAAATAACCAAAGCCTACGCAGCTTACAAAGACGTGCTGAACAGCCGGCAGGAGCTAGACAACACGCCTGAAAATGCGGAGGATTAATACTGGGAGGTAATATTATGGACAAAAATGATAAGAAAAAGGAAAAATCCGAGGGCGAAAAGCTTGCTGAAAAGCTGCTCTCCAACAAGAAAAACGGTGTTTTAAAGCTCAGCGAAGAAAAGCTAAAAAAGGCGGACAAATTCTGCGAAGGCTACAAGACTTTTCTCGATAAGGGAAAGACCGAGAGAGAGGCTTGCGCTGAGGCTGTTGAGCAGGCAGAAAAAGCGGGCTTTGTAAAGTACGAGGCAGGAAAGAAATACAAAGCGGGCGAAAAATTCTACTTTGTAAACAGAGAAAAAGCAATCATTCTCACAGTCATGGGAAAGAAATCCCTTGACAAAGGTATAAGGCTTGCAGCCGCTCATATTGATTCGCCAAGGCTTGATCTGAAACAGAACCCGCTCTATGAGGATAAGGAGCTTTGTCTATTTAAAACGCATTATTACGGCGGAATAAAAAAATATCAGTGGCCAACCGTACCTATGTCCTTGCATGGTGTGATCATCAAGGGTGACGGTGAAAAGATCACAGTAAATATCGGTGAGGACAAAAATGACCCTGTTTTCTGCGTAACGGATATACTGCCGCATCTTGCCGAATCACAGATGCAGAGACCCGCTCATCAGCTTATTACCGGTGAGGAGCTTAATCTTCTTATAGGCTCCAGACCTTTCAAGGACGACAAGGTCTCAAATAAGGTCAAGCTTAATATTATGGCGATACTCAATGAGAAATACGGCATCGTAGAGGACGACTTTATTTCCGCTGAGCTTGAGGCTGTACCTGCGTTCAAGGCTAGAGACATCGGCTTTGACAGAAGTATGATAGGCGCTTACGGTCAGGACGACAGAGTTTGCGCTTATACTGCTTTGCAGGCAATTTTAAAGTGCAAGGATCCTGAAATGACCTGCATGACGATATTAACAGATAAGGAGGAAACGGGCAGCGACGGAAATACGGGACTTAACAGCTCGTATCTCCCCTACTTTATATGCGATCTGGCAAGGACATACGGTCTTGACGGAAGAAATGTAATGAGCGTTTCAGAGTGTCTTTCTGCAGACGTTAATGCCGCGTTCGATCCGACGTTCTCAGAGCCTTTTGAATTCAGAAACAGCTCTCAGATAAACTACGGAGTAGTTGCTACTAAATTCACAGGTGCAAGAGGCAAGGCAGGTACTTCCGACGCTTCGGCAGAGTTTGTGGGCAGAATAAGAAATCTATTTGATAAGAATGAAATTATCTGGCAAACAGGCGAGCTTGGTAAGGTTGACGGCGGCGGCGGCGGAACAGTTGCACAGTATATTGCCAACCTTGATTTTGACGTTATCGACGTGGGAGTTCCGGTTCTTTCGATGCACGCTCCTTTTGAGATAACTTCAAAGCTGGACACTTACATGGCTTACAAGGCTTTTGCGGCTTTCTTTGAGGACTGATCTTCAGCGGAAAAGGCAGTTATGCTGTCCGTCCAAGCGGCGGACGGCATTTTTGAAAGGAAAAAATATGAACTGGAAAAATACACAAATGGACTGTTTAAAAATGAACAGTATGCTTGAACCTCTGCTGGCTCAGGGAGAACAAAGTCTGTGTCCCATATACGGAGTTTTTAGGCAAACAGGATTTTGGGCGAGTAATGTCGTCATGTATCCGGCATATATAACCTGTACCAATTTCAACCGTTTACTTGCGTGCAGATATTATCTGACGGCAAACGATTGGTCGAGAGAAAGCTACATACTTCCCTCTGCGCAGAAACTGAAAGTAAAGAAAACCTTATTCGGACAATATATCTGCGAAGCCGAATTTATTGTTGACGGAAAAAAGGAACGTCTGAAATTTCAGATATCGCCGAAAATGTTCGGAAATAAATTTCCCGATCAGCAGATCAACACACAAATGCTTGTCTCTTTGCTGGAAACCTTTGAAAAATAATTACATATAATTATATCCCTGCTTTGCAGTACGCAAGGCAGGGATTTTTTATCGACAAGAATATACATACCGACTTCGGCATATTTTTTCCGGGACAGGCAGTATAATTAATTTATCGGAGGTGGACCGATGAAGATTTACATAGATATTCTCATTATTACAAATGCCATTCTCTCAATGGCATATTTACAAACGTTTTCTAAACTCACCCACAGAAATATCTCAAATGGCAGACTTTTTCTATCTTCTCTGTGCGGAGGGATTTTCTCACTTATACTGATCTTTGACAGCATTACTTTTTTCTCGGCTGTCGTTATAACTCTCATAAAGGGAGCGGGTATAATTCTGAGTCTTATAATCGGCTGTAAGTTTTCCTCGGTAACTGATTTTATACGAGGATTATTTTCCTATACGGCTATAAGACTTGCTTACTCTGCGGTAATACTGCTATATTGGCAGTTATCGTCAAGCAAACGAATTTACGCTAAAAACTATACTACCTACTTCGATATTTCACTTTTCAAGCTTATGGCGGCAGTGATAACAGCATACATACTTCTGACTGTTTACGAGCGAATAAGCCGCCGCAGACTCGATAAATCGGTGAATTACAAGGCCATATATAAAAACGGCGAATACGAACTGAAACTTCCCGCTGTAGCAGACAGCGGCAACAGACTTTGCGACAGCTTTACGGGTATGCCTGTGGTGATCTTCTGCTGTTCGGAAATGTACTATCACTATAATTTGCAGGACTACGGAAATAATCCCGCCTGCGGTTTCAGACTCATACCGTATAACACAGTAAGCGGCAACGGACTTGTGGCAGTAACTCCCAAGGGTACAGTAACTATTTCAGACGACGAGGGGAATGAAAGAGACGTAAGCTGCTATGTTGGAGTTATAAATGCAGAAAGCGAAAAATCCAGGGCCATATTCAACCCTGTTCTATTAAAGTGATATATAAGGAGATATGCGAAATGAAAATATTAATTCAGATCACAAGGGAACTTTCAAAATTTTTTCAGAGGCTGAGAAACTCAGAAGATGCTGTTGATTACATAAATGGGGCTGATTCTCTTCCCTCCCCTTTGACAAAGGACGAGGAGCAGGCGGCGTTCAAACTGTTTGAAACGGACGAAAAGAAAGCAAGAGAACTGCTGATAGTACACAATCTTAGGCTTGTGGTGTACATTGCAAAAAAGTTTGAGTCCACCGGTATCGGTATGGAGGATCTTATTTCCATAGGCTCTATCGGACTTATCAAGGCGGTCAAGACCTTTCGTCCGGAAAAGAACATCAAGCTTGCAACATATGCCTCTAGGTGTATTGAAAATGAAATACTTATGTTTCTTCGCAAGTCATCTCAGTACCGCAATGAAATTTCCATAGACGAGCCTCTTAACATAGACTGGGACGGCAATGAGCTTTTGCTGTCGGATATTCTTGGTACGGACGAGGACACAGTCAACAGAGGTATTGAGAGCGAGGTTGAAAAGCAGCTCCTGATGAGAGAGATAGACAGACTTGAACCCCGTGAAAAGCAGATAATGCAAATGAGATTCGGGCTTGTGACTGGAAAGGAAATGACACAGAAGCAGGTTGCCGATACTGTAGGTATATCCCAATCATACATATCAAGACTCGAAAAGCGGATCATAAAGTCTATAAGAGAAAATCTGGAAAGTATATGCTGATACGGGCGGTGAGAGATCACCGTCTTTTTTAATATACATATCTAATTTCAGGATAACGCAAGCCAATTTCTTCGCTATACTGCTGTACAGTAAGACGGTTTTGAAGAGTCCTAGTCATAAAGAGAAGTCAAACGTTTTTTAAAGGCTACTAAACAGATAAATGAAAAAATTTGTGATTGTTATTGTATTTTTTAGGTTAATGTGGTATACTTAAGCTTATAAAAATAAATTCTTTTTACAAGAAATGAGGAGACTATATGGGATTTGATAAATATTTCGTCATAATTCCCGCTTATGAGCCTGATGAAAAAATGCTGGACGTAATAGATGACATTACATCTCAAACAGATTTCAAGATTATTGTTGTCAACGACGGCAGCGGAAAGGATAAATCTTATATTTTCGAGCAGGCAGAAAAATCCGCTGTTGTGCTGACCCATGAGGTCAATAGAGGCAAGGGAGCGGGTATTAAGACAGCTCTTAAATACATAAGTGAAAATATTAGGCAAAAATCGGGTATAATTATTGTTGACGCCGACGGACAGCATAAAATCAAGGACGTAAAGCGTATCGCCTCCGCTCTTGATGAGAACCCAAGCAAGCTTATTATGGGATGCCGTAAATTCACAGGCAAAATACCCGCAAGGAGTAAATTCGGAAACAACATTACAAAGCTGGTATTTTCCTTTGCGGCGGGAGTCAAGGTAAGCGATACTCAGACGGGACTTAGAGGATTTTCTTCCGGATACATTCCTTTTATGCTTGATATTAACGGAGAAAGATACGAATTTGAAATGAACATGCTGCTTGAATGTGCAAGAGAGAATATCGGCTTTTTTGAGGTCCCAATAGAGACGGTTTATATCGGAAACAACGAAAGTTCGCATTTTAATCCTATCAAGGATTCTATACGAATATATAAGGATATTATAAAATTCTCCTGCTCGTCGCTTATAAGTTTTATTGTGGACTATTTTCTGTATACAGTATTCAATCTTATAACGGGAAATCTTGCATTTTCAAATATAGGAGCAAGAATTTTAAGCTCCTGCTTTAACTTTGGAATGAACAAGAAATTTGTTTTCAAAAATAAAGACGATCTTGGCAGGACCGCCGCTAAATATTTTCTGCTTGCCGCATTTATCCTTACGGCGAATACTGCGCTGCTTTATCTGTGTACTGAATATCTCATCAGCAACAAATATCTTGCAAAGATAATCATAGAAGTAGTGCTGTTCTTCGTAAGCTGGGCAGTACAGAAAAGCTTTGTTTTCAGAAAAAAGGAAAGGAATGACCAAATACAATGAGCAGAGCACATAAGCGTATGCCTGTGTGGGCGATGATTATTTTGGATACCGTTTTAACGGCGGCTTCGATAGGAGTATTCATGCTGTTCGACTATGTTATGCCTCATTCGGGAAACAGCAGCGGAACAGTCGTAGCACAAGTAGAAAGCAATGCGGAAAACACCTTCAAACTTCCCTCAGCACAGAATAGCGGAGATGATAATTCGGCAAGCGTAAATACTTCAGATGACAGTTCGGAAAGCTCCGACGTATTAAACGAATCCGAAGCAGAAAGCTCACAGCCTGCCGTTACTACTGCTCCCAAGCAGGAGGACAAGCCTAAGCGTACAACGGCAAACTGGTACGATAACACGGGCACGGACGACTATACAGCCGACCAGAATGCGATCAGCAGTATCACCAATGCTGAGGTTTACTCTGAGCAGCTGGGGCGCTATGTCAACGATGTGTCAGAGATAACGGTTTATAAAAAGTCCGTAGGAGAAGGAAACGATAAGATAACCTATTATGTGGCGGATATTTATGTAACCAATGCAGGCGTTATTCAGACTGCATTTGCGGAAAATACCTATGGTAAAAATATCAAATCGAGCGTTAATGAAATGGCTGAAGAGCACGGCGCAATATGGGCTATAAACGGCGACTTCTACGGAAATTCCGAGGAGGGTATCGTTATTCGCAACGGCGTGAAATACCGAGATAATCTAAACGACGCAGATATATGCGTACTGTTTACAGACGGAAGTATGAAAACATATGCTTACGACGAATTCAACACTGAAGAAGTGATTGCACAGGGTGCATGGCAGGCTTGGAATTTTGGTCCTATGCTCCTTGACGGCTCGGGAAATGTGCTTTCATCTTTTAATACCACGACTTACCTCAACAGTCAGAACCCACGTTCAGCAGTGGGATATGTCGAACCGGGACACTACGTTTTCGTAACTGTCGACGGACGTATGGAAGGTTATTCTAAGGGAGCTACAATAAGCGAGCTTGCAGCGATCATGGCGGACGAGGGCTGCCTCACTGCATACAATCTTGACGGAGGTAAATCGGCTATGATGTACTTTAACGGAGAAATAATAAACAAGCCCGACGGCGACGGACGCAACATCAGCGACATTGTTTATATCGGAGGTTAGTATGAAAAGATTTAATAGGATTCTGCCGCACCTGACAATTATACTTGCGGGAATGTTTATTGTATTCTGGATATTGGATATACTTAATCCTACAATGAATTTCATTAACCGTAAAGTCTCAAATAAGCTGCTGCTTTTGTTCTGCATACTCGCTGTTGCGACTGCTATCATGAATGTTTATTATGAACGGAAATACGACAGACTGAAAAATAACAGTAAAGACAGCTCAGATAACGACGCAGAAGAATTAAAAGCAATTATGGAAACATTTGCGGCGTCGGGCTGGGATCTCATTTCCGTTCCTGCACAGAAATGGTTGGACGGCAAAGGCGATAAGGATAGTCTGATCTACGCAATAAAGCAAGCTGACAGAGTATGCGGAGACAGCGGCTGTGATATGGACTCAATATATAAAAGAGCCTTGAAATTACTTTAATAGCATTAATTTTTTGATATAGAGTAGAAACAAATGTCAAAAAGACCGGATTTAACCAAAGGGTTATACAGCACGACATTTCGCAGTTTCTATTATATGAAAGAGGAATTAACTGTCTTTTGCAGAAATAATGACTTACCGACAGCAGGCAGTAAAACAGAACTCACAGAAAGGATCGCTTACTTCCTCGATACGAGAAAAATTTTGAACAATAGGCATAAAAAAATCGACTGATACAGGCACAATTACTGAGGACGCAAAAGTAGAACCGAATTTGGTTTGCTCGGAAAAACACCGCGCTTTCTTCAAAGAGCATATCGGTAAAGGCTTTTCATTTAATGTCGCTTTTCAGAAGCGGCTGAAATCCAATATCGAAAAAATATAAGGAGGCTATTCTTGCCTATTACAAAATTCTTGATGATAAGAAAAAAGCAAGATTACTATTGATAAGCAATTTGAATACAATACAAAAAACAGACCTCACTGCATTAGAGTAATATACTTAAGCTTATTTAAGATAAAATACTTCGAGAAGTATACTTTTTCGGAGTATTTTTTCTTTTGGCTTAAAATATCCGAATTTGAAGTATAGAAAATATATCCTTATCACAACGTTTTTTCAGCAATATGAACAAAATGAAAAACCTTGATTGTAAAGTCCTATGAAAAATGAATAGCAAAAAAAGTCATGGGAATAATGTTAATATCATTATCATTGATATTTCATTAGGAGATTACCATGCAGTACAATAAGGTTGAGATAAGCGGAGTTAACACCAACACCCTAAGGATAATGACAGAAAGCGAAAAGCACGACCTGCTGATAAAGGCTCACTCAGGCGACAAAAAAGCAAGAGAGGAGCTTATCAAGGGCAATTTAAGACTTGTCCTCAGCGTGCTACAGAAGTTCACAGGCAGAAGCGACTCCCCTGACGATCTGTTTCAGGTGGGAGTTATCGGACTTATCAAAGCGATAGACAATTTCGACACCTCGCTTGACGTAAGGTTCAGCACATATGCTGTACCTATGGTCATGGGAGAAGTCAAACGCTATATGCGTGATTTCAGACCACTGAGGGTCTCGCGCTCTATGAGGGACTTAGCGTATAAAGCAATGCAGGCAAAGGAAAAATATATTGCCGATAATCAAAAAGAGCCTACTGTAGAGGAAATAGCAAAGCTCATTGGAGAAAAACGTACCGACGTTGTTACAGCGCTGGAGTCTGTAACTGAGCCTATCTCTCTGTTCGAGCCTGTATATTCCGACGCAGGAGATACGCTTTATATCATGGATCAGGTGGGCGACAGCTATGACGACAAAAGCTGGCTGGACGAGCTTACCGTCAAGGAGGCTATAAGCAATCTTCTGCCACGAGAGAAAAATATACTATATCTGAGATTTTTCAAGGGAAAAACTCAGGTAGAGGTAGCCAAAGAAATAGGCATTTCTCAGGCTCAGGTTTCAAGACTGGAAAAAAGCGCATTGGACAGGATAAAGTCTCAATTATAAATATGGCTGTTGAATCGACAATTATTAAATTTGCAAATCATATATTTTAATCAGTGCATAAAATTAATGTCTATTGATATTAATTATCGGTGCAGATGTTGAAATATGTTGTAAAACCTGTTATAATGTAATTATACCAATACAGTGGAATAACATTGGTTCCGCTGTATCTGAGCGAGGGGTATGATATGTTTACAAAATACTCGATTCTTATAGCGGAGGATTTTATAGGTCAGTACAGCAGTCTTATTCAATGTTTGGAGAAATATGGAATCCCTGTGCTATATTGCAAAAACAACAGTCTTGAAATAAGGATAAACATAATGGACAACTGTCCGTCTATAGTAGTTTTCAACAGCAGCTCTTATGATTTCAGAAATATTATGGATATTGTTGATGTTGTAAAGAACCAGACCTATCCGCCCGTAATGTATAATATTTACACATACGAGGACGGTGAGAGACTTATGCTTCTTAGCGACAATGGTATGGATTACAATATACCAACTCCATACAACAGCAGCGCAATAGCGGGGCACCTGAAAGTGCTTTGTGAAAATACTCCTTTGAACGAAATCGATTTCAAGAATATTGTGCACCGCACAGCTTCTGAAATATTGCAGGAATTTTGTGTTTCACCGTCACGTACGGGCTTTGATTATGTGGTTGACGGAGTTATGTACATTTTGTTCAGTCCCCGCAAGCGGCGAGTTAATTTTAAAAATACGGTATATGTTCCCATTTCACAGAAACGTCAGGTTACTGTCATAAGCGTTGAACGGGCTATGCGAACTATTTTCAACAACGCGTGGAAGAAAAGCAGCGATACTGCTAAACGCACATATTTTCCCGACTTTGATGTGATCGGGAAATGTCCGTCAAACAGCGATTTTACATTGCAGATAGCCGACTACATATATAACGAACACCGAGAATATTTTGATAAATATTACAGTGTTAAGGGTTATTAGACAAGCCGCCTTATTAATATAATTGATAAAGAACCATTGAAGATCAATTATATTTGGAGGCGGTTTTTATGATTTGCAGCTTTACAAGTCTCAGAAACAAGGAAATCGTTAATCTCAAAACCGGGCTTAAAATCGGATACGTCGACGATATAGAGCTTGACACCGCAAGCAGTAATGTAGTATCGTTGATAGTGTACGGAAAAGCAAGAGCTTTTGGCATTATGGGCAGAGATGAGGATATTGTAATAAAATGCAGCAATATTGAGCTTATCGGAGAGGATACTATACTTGTAAGCTTTGATAATGATGTAAAATGCACAAGCAATGCAAGATACAGCATCGATAATTTGTTAAAATAGCCATATATAAAACACTTGAAAAAATTAGCTGAATATGGTATAATATTAAAGCAATTCGCACGAGCGGTTTTTGCCGTTGGTCCCGAGCGTATCCGCAGGGTGTAGGCAAGCAAGGCTGCTCGGAGGAAAAGTGATCCGACTAGATCGGAAATTTAAAACCAATACAGGAGGTTACTACAATGGGCGTAGTATCAATGAAACAGCTTCTTGAGGCTGGCGTACACTTCGGTCACCAGACAAGAAGATGGAACCCGAAAATGGCACCGTACATTTTCACAGAAAGAAACGGAATTTACATTATCGATCTTCAGAAGACGGTAAAGAAGCTTGAAGAGGCTTATATGTTTATCCGTGACGTAGCTGCTAACGGCGAAGAGGTACTTTTTGTAGGTACTAAGAAGCAGGCAGGCGATTCCGTAAAGGAAGAGGCTCTGAGAGCCAATGCACACTATGTAAACGCAAGATGGCTCGGCGGTATGATGACAAACTTCAAGACGATCGAGCAGAGAATCAAGAGACTTGAGCAGCTCCATGCTATGGAGGAGGACGGTACATTTGATCTTCTCCCCAAGAAGGAAGTTACCAAGCTTAAGCTTGAAATTGAAAAGCTCGAAAAGTTCATGGGCGGTATCAAGAATATGAAGAAGCTTCCCGGCGCGCTTTTCGTAGTTGACCCAAGAAAGGAAAAGATCGCTGTTGCAGAGGCTAAGAAGCTCGGCATTCCTGTTGTAGCTATCGTTGATACAAACTGCGATCCCGACGATGTTGACTATGTTATCCCCGGCAATGATGACGCTATCAGAGCAG
>CAYNPW010000065.1:0-12785 GCA_964399215.1 uncultured Ruminococcus sp.
GCTTCTCCTTTATGTCCGCAGGCGCAGCCTCTTCCGCAAGCTTGATATCCTCCTCATTTACCTCTCCGAACTTGTTTTCATTATCCATATTATTGCCTCTATTCATATAGAACACCGCCCTACAGTCAAGGCGATTTTGTCAAAAACTCACATAGGTTTATTATAGCAAATTAATTATAAAATTACAAGCCCTTTCATAAAAAAATTACACTTTTTAATGTACGGTCAAGATTATTAGCTGATTCAGACAACCAAAATTAATCAAAAACTACATAAAGATCAGTACGGTGCATCTCTGATCATGTACAGTCATTTCGCATTGTAAATTATAATTGAAAAAAAGAGCCGGTAAAAACCGACTCTTTCATAGAGGCTGAATTACTTGATTGCTTCCTTAACCTTAGCAGCTTTACCAACTCTGTCACGGAGATAGTAGAGCTTAGCTCTTCTAACCTTACCGTATCTTACGACCTCAACCTTGGCAACCGCAGGAGAGTGTACAGGGAAAACTCTTTCAATTCCACAGCCGTGAGCTACTCTTCTTACTGTGAAGGTCTCGTTGATGCCGCCGTGCTTCTTAGCGATAACTGTGCCCTCAAATACCTGGATTCTTGACTTGTCGCCTTCTGTAATGAGAACATGTACCTTAACTGTGTCACCTACGTTAACAACAGGAGCCTCGGATTTCAGGCTTGATTCAGCAATTTTCTTTAAAGCGTCCACTTTAAAATCCTCCTTATATTTTCAGACGTTCATACACCCGCATAAACCGAGTCAGAGGACCGTCCGCTTTAATGTCACGCCGTTTTGGCGGGCATTAACTCTCGTCGGCGAAACCGACGGTAATTCAAATGCTTTAATATTATACCATATACGGCGACCAAATGCAATATTTTTCTATGTAAAACTTTCGCCGCTTCCGATCATTATTTTTGTGCGTTCTATACAAACCTCATTGCCTGTGAGCCCGTACATAGAAAAAAAAGTCTCTATAACAACATTAGCATTGAGATTGAAGCTCCCGCCCGCAGGCAGAACCATAGTCAGGCAAACGTATTTGCCGTCATTTTCAAGCGTCCTCACATCTATTGACGGACGTATGTCCACAAGATTGACCGTCTTTTTCTTGGTGCGTTTTTCAATTTCTATCTTGTCCCTTGCCAAAAAATCCTCAAAAAGAGTTTTGCACTCCTCTGACGGTTTGTCCGCTGTAAATCTTACCTTATATTCAGCCGAGATTATTTCCGTGTGGCTGTGAACGGGTCTTGCGCAGGAAACTATCCTCATTCCCTCCGGCATTTGCCTGTCAAGCCTTTCAAGCACCTCGTCAAAGGGCAAGTCCTCGATAAGCGCAAAATCCATTACCTCAACCTTGCTTTCAAAGCCCAGAGAAAGCGTCAAAGGAAACATTATATAAATGTGTGGATTAAACCCCTGAGTATACCATATCGGCAGCTTGGAACGCTTTATCGCCCTCTGCATGGCTCTCATCAGATCGAGGTGCGAAATATACTTTGCACGTCCGCACTTTTCATACACTACCCTATAATCAAAGCGCTCCACACGAAGATTTACGTTTTTCGGTTCAAGCCTTTTTTCCACAGTAAACACCTCCGCATTCGGGTCTTATTCCACAGCCTGAACAGCCCTCCTTGCAGTTACGGGTAGTCTGCGCAAGATGAGCCTTTTTATTTTCGCGGACTAAAAACTCATGGGATACAAGGTAATCAAGATGAGACCATGGAGCAACCTCGCCGTAGTCCCTCAGACGATTGGCATAGAATGCTGTATCTATACCGCATTCCTCAAAAGCCTGCTGCCACAGATCGTATCTGAAATGCTCGTCCCAGCTGTCAAGGTAACAGCCCTTGCGCCACGCCTCGTACACAGCCTTGCAGGTTTTCCTGTCGCCCCGCGCAAGTACAGCCTCCAGAATTGAGGTCTGCTGGAAATGACAGCTAAGCTTGATCTTCTTGCTTCTGATACAGCTTCGCAGATACTCCTGCTTGCGAAGTATATCCTTCGGAGTTGCCTGCGGCTCAAACTCAAAGGGAGTAAACGGCTTAGGCACGAACGTCGCCGTCGATACCGCTATCTGTATCGTCCTTCCGCGCTTTTCTCTGGGAGTTGCGTAATATAAGTCCAGCACCTTTTCTGCAAGATCTGCGATACCCTTTATATCCTCATCAGTCTCGGTAGGCAATCCAAGCATAAAATAAAGCTTGACCTGAGTATATCCGCCCTCGAAAGCCATTTTGCAGGTTCTCATAATTTCTTCTTCGGTAATATTTTTATTGATAACGTCGCGAAGTCTCTGGGTTCCCGCCTCGGGCGCAAAGGTCAGACCGCTCTTACGGACTGCCTGTAAACGTTCCATAAGTTCCTCGCTGAAATTATCGAGTCTCAGGGACGGCAAAGCAAGATTGACCTGCTCCTTGTCGGTGTACTCGGACAGGTTCAGCAAAAGCTCTTTTATCTGTGTGTGGTCGCTGGTAGACAGAGATGACAGCGATACCTCCTCATAACCCGTCTGCTCACACAGACATTCCGTCTCATGCCTGATAGTATCTATGCTTTTCTCGCGGAACGGTCTGTAAATAAATCCCGCCTGACAGAACCTGCATCCGCGAATGCAGCCTCTCAGCACCTCCACAACTGAGCGGTCGTGGACTATCTGGCTGAACGGAACAACAAAACTGTCGGGATAATACACCTTGTCAAAGTCTGCAATTATCCTTTTCTTTATTTTAGGCTTTGCTTCTGGAATATTAGGAGTTACAGACTTGACCGTTCCGTCCTCATTATAGACCACATCATAGAAAGACGGAACATATATGCCCTCTATCTTCGCAGCCTGCCGCAGAAATTCCTCCTTAGTGGGATTTTGCGACTTTATCTTCTCGTAAAGCGACAGCAGCTCGAGATTAACCTCCTCACCCTCTCCTAGAATGAAAAGATCAAAGAAATCCGCCATAGGCTCCGGGTTGCACACACATGGACCTCCGCCCACAACTATGGGAGTAAGCACCTTTCTGTCCTTAGCAAGCACGGGAAGTCCGGCAAGATCAAGCATTTGAAGTACATTGTTGTATGAAAGCTCATACTGCAGGGTAAATCCTATAAAATCAAAATCCTTTATAGGGTCAAGACTTTCAAGGGCGTACAGCGGAATATCATTATCCCTCATATGCTGTTCAAAGTCTGTTTCCGGCATAAAAACACGCTCGCACCACCAGTTGGGCACATTATTTTTAAGTCCGTAAAGAATTTTCATGCCCAGATGTGACATACCCACGTCATAGGTATCTGGAAAGCAGAACGCAAAACGAACGTCCACCTTTGATTTATCTTTCACGATACTGCCTATCTCGCCGCCGATATATCTTGCAGGCTTCTGCGTTTTCAGCAGCACTTTTTCTATCTTTTGCTTTATTTCTTCCAAGATTTAACCTCCTGCCGCTTAATTAAGATCAGCAAATTTTTATAAAACATTTTTTCCGTCGGGAGCAAACCAAAGCAACACATTAATTATTCGTTTTCCGTTTTCTATTCGTCCGTCCATTTTGGTACAGCACCCTGTATCCAATAATCTTTCCTGCAAATCTTTGTTTCCCTTTGCAGGAAACGACAATGGCACACAAGGATATTTAATGCCTTTTTTTGTAATTGATTCTTTATGAGAATTATCAATTTTTATTTCCGAAGAATATTCTTCTGCAAATATTTTGGCTTTTTCAAAAATATACTCATAATCCCATTCAGAATTCATTATATCTACTGCCTTTCAAATTTTTTATTCGATTAAAAATATTGATAACGTTCCCGATATTCTGTTTTTGCACATTCCGTATATTTGTTTCTTCTTCCTTATACCAATCACTCCAACAGTCTTGGTATGCTGACAGAGTGATCGGAAACAACTGCCACAATTCCTCCTATGTCATTTCCAACAAAGTTTTTTCATATATTCCCCTTATCTACACTCTTATAAAACCGTCTTTCCAATTACATTCATCTATTGAATATTTATCAATACACCAATTTTGACGGCAGTACATTGCTTTCATTTCATCTAACGTCTGCTCCGCTGAAGCTTTGGATACAAAGCAATCGCTTTCGATAAGATCTATTTCATCAAGTTCGCTGTTTTCATTCCAACCGTAAATAATAAATACATCAGTTGGAATTAAGCCGTCAGCACAGCCGATCAAACGTTTTTCTGTAATTCTGTAATCGCAGTTATGATCTTTAAACCCTTGAATTTGAGTTATATATTTTTCAGCGGTTGTCTCAGTTTTTTCATAGGAAGAAAAGAACCCGATATTAAATTCTTCACTATGATCGCTGTATGATAGTTCTTTATCAATAATAATCAAATTATATATTCTCATTTTTTATTCTCAAACCCCCGAATTACAGCATTTAATTTCTTTATATCAGCGATCAGTTCCGGCGTTTTCTCAAGACCTAATCTACGGAACATTTCGTATCGTCCCCAGTTAAAACTCATTGTGCCACAGTCCTTCAAATTTTCGTCCATATATTCTACATTCAATTTATTATACCAAATCCCGCGAAAAATTGCAACCGTATCAATATAAAATTTCAGAAACCACCACAAAACAGAATGTAAGAATAAAAGACAGACTCACCGAACCGTTTAAGATCATAAGTATTACGCAAACCGCCCACAGAAAGATAAACAGCGCCCTGATAAGGTCGTATGCCTTTCCGCCGTTAAGAAGTATTTCCAGAACACGTCCCCCGTCAAAATATTTGAAAGGCAGAAGATTGAATACGCCAAGCAGAATATTCACAGTACAGAAAAAATCAAGTCCTCCGAATGCCAGCCTAACTAAAGCGCATAGAAAATTTGCTCCGCACCCCGCAAGGAGAATTATTATATCCTGATTTTGAGATAACAGCCTGCGCCCACCTGAGCTTATGCGTATTCCTCCGCTGTAAAGCACAATGCTTTTTGGCTTGTCCGAGAAAAGAAACATAAATGTAAGATGTCCAAGCTCGTGCAGGATACAGCATATAAGAGCCGTAATAATATTTTCCGTCATAGCGTGTCCACATACGAACAGCAGACCTATAACGGCGAAAAAGCTGAATGAAACGCCGAAATTTATATCCTTGATCTTAATACTGAACAAAATAACCACCCGTAGATTTATATGTCTGCGGGTGATAAATAATTCCATATTAAAGCATTTTTCTAAGATACTGCCCTGTATAGGACTGCTCGCAGGCAGCGATGTCCTCCGGAGCTCCGGTGCAGACGATAGTCCCGCCCTTGTCTCCGCCCTCAGGACCTAAGTCTATAATATGATCGGCAGTCTTTATAACATCCAGATTATGCTCTATAACAAGCACCGTATTTCCCGTATCGACAAGCTTTTGAAGTACCTCGATAAGCTTATGAACGTCCGCAGTGTGTAATCCTGTGGTAGGCTCGTCAAGAATGTATATCGTCTTCCCTGTGGCGCGCTTGGAAAGCTCAGTGGCAAGCTTAACTCTCTGAGCCTCGCCACCCGAAAGTGTAGTTGCAGGCTGACCTATTTTAACATATCCTAGTCCTACGTCAAAAAGCGTCTGGAGCTTGCGCTGTATCTTAGGCAGATTTGAGAAGAACTCTACGCCCTCCTCAACTGTCATTTCAAGCACGTCGTAAATGGATTTTCCTTTGTACTTTACCTCAAGAGTTTCACGGTTGTAACGCATTCCGCCGCACACCTCGCAGGGAACGTAAACATCGGGCAGGAAGTGCATTTCGATTTTAAGAATTCCGTCGCCCTCGCACGCCTCACAGCGCCCGCCTTTTATATTAAATGAAAATCTGCCCGAATTGTAGCCTTTCATCTTAGCGTCCTGAGTCTGCGCAAAAAGCTCTCTTATGTCTGTAAATACCCCTGTATAGGTAGCAGGATTTGATCGGGGTGTTCTTCCGATAGGAGACTGGTCAATGTCTATCACCTTGTCCAGATGTTCTAGCCCCAGCATATCTTTAAATTCGCCGGGACGTATTTTCGCCCTGTTAAGCTTGCCTGCCAAATTCTTATATATTATCTCGTTTACAAGAGAGGACTTGCCGCTTCCCGAAACTCCCGTAACGCAGGTGAATGTTCCCAATGGAATATCAACGTTCACATTTTTCAGATTGTTCTGTTTTGCACCCTTGACAGTGAGGAACTTTCCGCTCCCTTTTCGTCTTTCTGTGGGAACAGGTATCTTCTTTCGTCCGCTCAGATACTGTCCCGTAACGGATCTCTCGCATGCCTTTATCTCATCTACCGTTCCAGCGGCAACGACCTCGCCTCCGTGAATACCCGCTCCGGGTCCTATGTCAACAATATAGTCAGCGGCGTACATAGTATCCTCGTCGTGCTCTACTACTATTAGAGTATTACCCAGATCTCTCAGCCTTTTTAGGGTAGCGATAAGCTTGTCGTTATCACGCTGATGAAGCCCGATTGACGGCTCGTCAAGGATATAAAGCACTCCCACAAGAGAGGAGCCTATCTGAGTAGCAAGTCTTATACGCTGACTTTCTCCTCCGGAAAGAGTTACCGCCGAACGCGACAGTGTGAGATATTCAAGCCCTACGCTTTGGAGGAACCCCAGTCTGTCGTCTATCTCTTTTATAATACGTTCTCCAATCATATTGTCTCTGCTTGACAGTTTGACGTGCTTGAAAAAATCCAGCGCAGAGGATACAGACAAGTCAGTAAGCTCCGCAATATTCTTGTCCCCGACAGTTACGCTGAGGCTCTCCTTTTTTAGTCGTCTTCCCTTGCAGGCAGGACATTTTTCATCAGACATACTTGCCTCTATATCAGCCTTTGACCAATCGCTGGTTGACTCCCTGTAGCGTCTTTCAAGATTCGGGATAATTCCCTCGAACGCTGAATCGTACTCAGCTTTGTAAAACTTTGAAGAACGGCTCAGCTTGAGCTTTTTTCCCTGTGTTCCGTAAAGGAAAATATCCACAGCGTCCTGATCCAATTCCTTAACAGGAACATCCAGCGGAATGTCGTAGGTTTCGGAGATCGCTCTGAAATACATCATAGCTATAGAGCTTTCATCAAGTGAATTCCACCCGCTTGCCTTTATCGCGCCCTGCAAAATAGACAGATCCTTGTTAGGAATAATCAATTCAGGATCGATTTTTTTGAACACGCCCAATCCCGTACACTTTTCGCAAGCGCCGAAAGGATTGTTGAAAGAAAACATTCTCGGGGACAGATCCTCAATGGAAACGCCATGCTCGGGGCAGGCATAGTTCTGAGAAAAGGTCATAGTTTCGCCGTCGATAACGTCTACATTAACCAGCCCTCCCGAAAGAGAAGAGACCGTTTCAATACTGTCCGTAAGACGCGACTTTATACCGTGCTTTATAACAAGACGGTCAACCACTATCTCAATAGTATGCTTTTTATTCTTTTCAATAGAAATATCCTCTGACAGATCATATGTGATACCGTCCACACGCACACGGACATAACCCGATTTTCTCGCCTGTTCAAGCTCTTTGACGTGAGTTCCCTTTCTTCCTCTTACAATAGGGGCAAGGAGCTGTATCTTAGTACCCTCCGGAAGAGACATCACCTGATCCACTATCTGATCGACAGTCTGCTGCTTTATCTCTCGTCCGCACACGGGACAATGAGGCACTCCTATTCTGGCATATAAAAGTCTCAGATAGTCGTAAACCTCCGTAACTGTGCCGACTGTTGAGCGCGGGTTTTTTGAAGTAGTTTTCTGGTCTATTGAAATTGCGGGAGAAAGTCCCTCTATACTGTCAACCTCCGGCTTGTCCATTTGTCCCAGAAACATACGGGCATATGAGGACAGCGACTCCACATAACGTCTCTGACCGTCCGCATATATCGTATCGAACGCAAGCGAGGACTTACCCGAACCCGAAAGTCCCGTCATGACCACAAGCTTATCGCGGGGAATGGTAATATCCACATTTTTCAGATTATGCTCTCTTGCGCCTTTAATCACTATTTCATTTATAGGCATTTACTTTTACTCTCCTTGTCTTGCTTTTATTTTATATCATTACAGCCTTTTTCTGTACATTATTTCATCGGATCTGACATATCCCTGCTTTTCATAAAAAGCCTGAGCAGATATATTATCTCCGCCTGTAAAAAGCTGATAGCCGCCGATATTTTCGTCTGCAAAATACTTCTCGATATATCTGAACATTTCAGCCGCAGCGCCCTGACGTCTGTATTTTTCATTGACATAAAGCTCGGTTATCTCCGCATAATTCTGACTGTAACACATTGACTTGAATATCTGCACACAGCAAAATCCCACAGCCTCGCTGTCATTATGGGCGATAAACACTATTTCCTGCCCGTTACGCTCCAAAGATTTTTTCAGCAGAGAAAGTTCCGTTACGTCCTTGCTGTTAAATTCTTCATTGAGCCTGAAAAGCTCCTCTGCGTCTGAATTGTCGGCTATTCTTATTTTAAACATTTTTCTCACCGCTTTCCAATAAAGAGATGACCTCCTCTGCATCGGAATATCCGTCGTAATCTCCCGTGTAGTTCACAGGGTCTCTCTGGTAGATAATACCGTTTTTCTCATTTTCTGCGAGACGTTCCGCCAATGCCTTACGGCTGTTTCGTCTGACGTATTCCGTAAAAGCCAGCAGTCTGACGCCGTGCCTTGAAACGTCCTGCATATCCTTTCCGCATGGAAAGTCGGAACATTCCCAACAGCCCTCAAAGCCTTTTTCGTCACAACACCTGCGCTGATGACAGCAACATTCAAGCTCGCCTTTCTTGCTGAAATTACAGCCCTTGCAATGGGTTCTCTCACTGCAAAGCTCGCAGACCAATCCGCAGGGAGCAATGCTGTTTTCAATTCTCTCGGTCCTGCCGAGAGCTATGTATTCTTCATATTTCATTTTATCACCAAAATTTGAATTATTCAATAACTTCCGCCTGACTATCGGTCAAGAGAATTGCCTGATCGTTCGTCAGGTCAATATGAGGACAATTTTCGGTACTGACGATACCGCGCCTGCTGCCCTGCGGGCAATGTACTCCTATGGTGCAGTTGATAAGTCCAAGATTATTTTCTACACTGTTCGTGAAAATTATACTTCCTGCGCTGACGCCGACTATAAGTCCGCCGCCCTCGGCGTATCTGGTAATTGTTTCTCTGAAACCTGTTTCATTTATCCGCCTGATAAGATACTTGGGATCTCCGCCGCAGAAATACACCGCGTCGTACTTTAAAATATCGTCATAGCTCATAGTATCATCAATGTCGTATATAACAATATTCTCGTCCTTTATCCCCGAATTTATCAGATCGTTCCGACATTTCGGCAGCATTGCTTTTGCTCCGTCATCGATAGCGGCTGTGGGAATAAACAGCGCCGTCATTTTCTCAGGGCTTTTATCGGAAAGCTCTAAAAATTTCTTTCTGATATTTTCATTTTCAAACCCCGCAGAGGTCAGAAAAATTCTTTTCATAATAATCACCTTTTCTATATTGTTTTATTTTTTTCAGAAGCTCAGGCTGTATCTCAGGATAAGTCCAATTTTCAGGACAGCTATCCAACAATCTCACCTCGGCTATCTCGGACTCAGGCATATCTCCGAGCTCCTCTATATCTGCGTAAAACAGCATACCGAAAGTCTCGTCAGACGGCTCGGCATCATCTCCGCTGACAGAATAAACGCAGATTTTTTCAAGTGTGAACCTGACTGCTCCCGTTTCCTCGAAAAGCTCCCGCCGGGCGGTCTGCTCTATGGTCTCGCCGCTCTCCCGGTGACCTCCGGGGATCTCAAGGGTATCACGTTTTTTGTGCCTTACAAAAACGTACTTTCCTTTATAAAAAGCGGCAATGACCGCATATTTCAGTTTGCAGGAATGATTTTCATTGTAAAATTTTACTGTCATTTCAAAATCTCCTTTAAATTCCAATAGTCCGCTATCATTTCAGCAACATCGTCAACGCTTGTGCTATCGTCACGAATTATCTGCTTGATACCGTAAAGCCTTGTTTCTCTGGGAATTTCAAATTTATTGCCACTGCCGTTTCCCACAATGGCGTATGCGTTTTCTATCCGCCTTTGCTTTTCTTCATCGCTTATATCCGTTCTTTTTTTTATATCCTACAGCATATAAGCCTGCTCGGGTCTGTCAAAGAAATCATAGTCTGCTCCGTAATTGGAAATAGTCACAGCGTTTGTTACTGTCTCCGCAATTTGATCTATATCAATATCGCCTTCGCAGATAACAGCTTTATGATGCACCGCCAACTGAACCAGCTCCATAATTATCATGGGTGTCATTTCACGGACAATATCGTGCTCCCATTGAAGTGCGTCCTCTTTTTCCAAAGCCCAATAGTCGGGAACATCCCTGCACATAGCAGGCTGAAAATCAGGATGAGCGTTCTGACAATGCCGTCCTCTGCTGTCATCGGTATGATAAACATAAAATCCGTACTTTTCAGCAAGCGCATTGGCGGCTGTAGTTTTACCGCTGCCCCAGATAAAATATACGTTTTTAAGCGCATTTCTGATTATATTGTCTGCAATGTACATTATTTTTCCCCTCTCAGTTCGGCGATCTTATCACGCAGGAATGCCGCGTGCTCGAATTCCAGCATTTTTGCCGCCTCTTTCATTTCCCTTGTCAGCTTGTCGATAAGCTGAGCCGCCTCCTGCTTGCTTAGCTTTGACTTCTGTCTTGCGGAGTACTCCACTTCCTCCTTTGTAGATATCTCGATCACATCGCGAATGTCCTTAACGATCGTTTTCGGAACTATTCCATGCTTCTCGTTGAACTTCATCTGTATTCTGCGGCGGCGTTCCGTCTCTCTGATAGCGTTCTCCATTGAACGTGTTACTGTATCGGCGTACATTATTACAGTACCCTCGGAGTTTCTCGCCGCACGACCGATAGTCTGGATAAGGGCGCTTTCCGAACGCAGAAAGCCCTCCTTGTCGGCGTCAAGAATTGCCACAAGGGATACTTCCGGCAGGTCAAGACCCTCTCTCAGCAGGTTAATTCCCACCAGAACGTCAAATTCGCCCAAGCGTAAGTCTCTGATAATTTCCATACGCTCTATGGTATCTATATCGTGGTGCATATAACGCACCTTTATCTCGAAATTCTTAAGGTATGCCGTTAAGTCCTCCGCCATTTTCTTAGTGAGCGTCGTCACAAGCACACGCTCGTTTTTCTCAATTCTTGTATTTATCTCGCTGAGCAGATCCTCGATCTGCCCCTCTGACGGACGAACCGAGATAAGCGGGTCTAAAAGTCCCGTAGGACGTATCACCTGCTCCACTATCTGCTGAGATTTTTCCTTTTCGATAGGTCCGGGCGTTGCGGACACAAAAATCGCCTGATTTATATGACTGTAAAACTCGTCAAACTGCAAAGGTCTGTTATCCAATGCCGAGGGAAGTCTGAAACCGTAATCCACAAGGGTCTGCTTTCTCGCTCTGTCGCCCGCGTACATACCTCTGACCTGCGGCAGGGAAACGTGGGATTCGTCCACCATAAGTATAAAATCCTCAGGCAGGAAGTCCAGCAGAGTAAAAGGCACAGCCCCTTTGGGACGTCTCGCAAGCACTCTGGAATAGTTTTCGATACCGCTGCAAAAGCCAATTTCCTCCAGCATTTCTATATCGTAATTTGTACGCTGTGCAATACGCTGAGCCTCGATAAGCATATCGTTGTCCTTGAAATATTTTATACGCTCGTCAAGCTCCTCTTTTATCTCCTCAATAGCCTCACGCATTTTATCTTTGCCCACAATATAGTGAGAAGCGGGGAAAATCGCCACATGATTGAGAAAAGAAATAATCTCCCCGGTGATAACGTTTATTTCGCAGATACGGTCTATTTCGTCACCGAAAAATTCAACGCGTATCGCTGTATCTGTTGAGTTCGCAGGATATATCTCCACCACGTCTCCCCTGACCCTGAACTTATTTCTTACGAAATTAATGTCGTTTCTCTCATACTGAATTCCTACCAGATCAGCAATGAGCCTGTCTCTGGATTTCTCCATTCCCTTGCGTACAGAAACTACCATGGACTTGTATTCCTCAGGATCACCCAAAGAATATATGCAGGATACGCTTGCTACGATTATAACGTCTCTGCGTTCGGCAATGGCAGATGTTGCGGAGTGTCTAAGCTTATCTATCTCGTCGTTGACGGAGCTGTCTTTCTCTATATAAACGTCCTTGCTGGGGACATACGCCTCCGGCTGATAGTAGTCGTAGTAGGATACAAAGTACTCGACTGCATTATTAGGGAAAAACTCCTTGAACTCCGAGCAAAGCTGAGCCGCAAGGATTTTATTGTGAGCAAGCACAAGAGTAGGTCTGTTGAGCCGTTCAATAACATTAGCCATAGTAAAGGTCTTTCCGGAGCCTGTTACGCCCATAAGGGTCTGCTCTTTCATACCGTTCTGAACGCCCTTTACAAGCGCGTCAACCGCCTCAGGCTGATCGCCTGACAGCTTATAATCCGATACCAACTGAAATTTATCCATAAATTATGCCCTCACAATCCGAACAATAGTTTTATTCATCTTATTATACTACAAAAAATTATTTATGTAAAGAGGTTTGTGACAACTTTTTTATAAATTT
Source organism: uncultured Ruminococcus sp. (assembly GCA_964399215.1). GTDB lineage: Bacteria > Bacillota > Clostridia > Oscillospirales > Ruminococcaceae > Hominimerdicola. The sequence continues at coordinate 12,651 of CAYNPW010000065.1, forward strand.
GATAAATTGCGGGAAAAATTTTATTTTGATTGCAAAGTATGTATTTTTATGTTATAATTAAGCAAAACATTATAGGGGGCTACTAGAGCCTGTTGACACTATTTAAGCCACATATAAGAGCAGGCAATTTGGACG
>CAYNPW010000066.1:0-12187 GCA_964399215.1 uncultured Ruminococcus sp.
AACGGCGGAGATCACGGCTATCCCTTTGCAACAAATTTCAATCCCGAGATCAACATCAGAGAGGTCTCTGCAAAAGGCTCGTATATTCAGGACGGCAAGTGGGTAGAGACCGAGCCTATGGAGATAAAGAGAGTTTACAACTTCGATCAGGTGGGTGAAAAGGATATGTATCTGCTTCACCACGAGGAGCTGGAGTCTCTTGCGCTTAATATCAAGGGAATAAAGAGAATACGTTTCTTTATGACCTTCGGACAGAGCTATCTTACTCATCTGAAATGCCTTGAAAACGTTGGAATGACTTCTATCGAGCCTATTATGTACGAAGGCAGGGAGATCGTTCCTTTGCAGTTTTTGAAAGCGGTACTGCCCGACCCTGCGTCCCTTGGACCTAGAACGGTAGGTAAGACCAATATAGGCTGTATATTCCAAGGCAAAAAGGACGGAAAGGACAAGACCTACTATGTGTATAACGTATGCGATCATCAGGAGTGCTACAAGGAAGTAGGCTCGCAGGCGATCTCCTACACCACGGGGGTACCCGCTATGATCGGTGCAATGATGATCATGACAGGCAAATGGAAAAAGCCGGGTGTTTACAATATTGAGGAATTCGATCCCGATCCGTTTATGGAGGCTCTTAACAAGTGGGGACTTCCATGGACTGAGAATTTCGATCCCGTGCTTGTTGACTGAGGAGACTTGAAATGAAGATCGAAGAAGCGTTTAGGAGATTTCTGAATCAGGAATGTATCGTCTATACGGTTTCTCAGGGAGGGTCTCTTTCCGCAGCTATTGAATGCACTCTTGAAGAAATAGGCGACGGCTGGATAAGGATATCCCAAGGGGTGGAAGAAAACGAAAGTATTGTGAATACGGCGAATATAATCCGTATCAGAGAGTATCCCAGAAATAAAAACGGCAAGAAAAAAATAATATTTGATTAAAAGGAGAAGATTGGTATGTTAGTAATGTTAGACGATATTCAGTTTAAGAACGAAGAAACATTTTTTACTTTCATAAGTCAGAGCTTAGGTCTTGGCATAGACGGAATTGACAACCTTGATAAGCTTTATGACGCAGTAAGCGAGTTCAAGGATGAACTCGATATCATCATCAATGATTATGACGACGTGACCGAAGATATGAAAAAGTTTGCCAAGAAAGCCGTAGGAGTGTTTATGGACTGTCGTATGGTAAACAAAAAGCTTAGAGTGTCTTTTATGCATGATGTTAACGATCAGATCGTGGAAAGCGAAGCATTGAGCGGAGTATGAGCAGGGAGTTTATGTTTGATATAAAAGCGGTGAATACTCCATGCTATGTGGTTTCGGAGAAAAAACTGCTGAAAAATATGCTGATAATGGATAAGGTCATGGAGCGGACAGGCTGTAAAATTCTTTTGGCACAAAAGGCTTTTTCCATGTACAGCACATATCCTCTGCTGGAAAAGCACCTGTGCGGAACTACCGCAAGCGGACTTTACGAAGCTCGTCTGGGCAGAGAGAAATTTAACGGAGAAGTTCACGTTTTCAGTCCTGCCTATAAGCAGTCCGAAATGGACGAACTTGTTAAAATATGCGACCATATAGTATTCAACAGCTTTTCCCAATGGAAAAGGTTTCGTGAAACTGTACAAAAAAGCGGACGAAAAATCTCATGCGGGATACGCTGCAACCCGGAATATTCCGAAATAGAAACGGATATTTACAATCCCTGCTTTACGGGCTCGCGTCTGGGAACTCTATCAGCTGATTTTGAGGAGGACGAGCTTGAGGGTATAGACGGTCTGCATTTTCATACAATGTGCGAGCAGGGCGCGGACGTACTTGCGAGAACGATCCCTCATATAGAGCAAAAATTCGGCAGGTACCTTTATAATATGAAATGGATAAATCTGGGCGGCGGGCATCACATCACAAAAGAGGGTTATGACCTCGATCTGCTGTGTGAAACGGTGAACTATCTCAAAGAAAAATACTGCGTTCAGGTGTACCTAGAGCCTGGGGAGGCTGCCGCGCTCAATGCGGGCTGGCTGGTAACAGAGGTTCTTGAGACTTTAAAAAATGGTATAGATATTGCTATTGTTGACACGTCGGCTGCCTGCCATATGCCCGACGTGCTTGAAATGCCCTACCGTCCCGAGATCATCGGAGCAGGACAGCCGAATGAAAAGCCGTATACATACCGTCTGGGCGGTCCTACCTGTCTGGCGGGGGATATAATCGGAGACTATTCCTTTGACAAGCCCCTTGAATGCGGAGAAAGATTGGTTTTCTGCGATATGGCGATCTATTCCATGTGCAAAAACAATACCTTTAACGGAATGCCGTTGCCGAGTATCTATCTTGAAAAGCTTGACGGAAGTACAGAGCTTGTGAAAGAGTTCGGCTATGAGGATTTCAAATCCAGAATATAAGCATAACAAAAACTCCGCCGGATCAACGACGGAGTTTTTACATTATATTATTTTGTTTCTAACTCAGACAAAGCTTTTCGATCTCGATCATTACGCTGTTGTCGTTGTTTGAACCGGTGGAGAAATTCGCCGTTTTTTTCACAAGACTGTGAGAGTTCTCCATAGCAAAGCTGTAATAGGAATTTTCCAGCATTTCTATATCGTTAAGGTAGTCGCCGAAAGACATTGTTTCCTCGTAATTGACACCCAGACGGTTCTGTATGTTGTGAAGTGCGGAGCCTTTTGTTACGCCTTCGTTCATAATATCGACCCAGAATTTTCCTGAAAGCTGAACATTGAAATAATTTCCGTATTTAGCTGAAAGCTTTCGGTAGCCGTTATTTTCAATGCCGTTTTCTTCAAAAACCGCAATCTTGAATATATCGTCGTCAAATTCACTGAGGTTGTCCAGGTGAATCTGATTAATGTAATATGTTGAGATCTCGTCATGATGTGACCGTTTTTTCGCATTATGCCAAGTTCCGTTTTTTCCGCAGAGAAGCACTGTAAGTCCCATATTTTCACAGAACTTAATGATATTTACCACTGCGTCGTGGGGGAGCACAGAGGTCGAAACCGTCTGACCTTTATCATATACATAAGCGCCGTTATCACATATGAATATAAGGTCGTCGAGATAGTTTTCAAACTGCATTTTCAAAGCGCAGAAGCTTCTGCCGCTGGATACGGCAAATCTGATTTTTCTGTCTGATAATTTTTTTAAAATTTCGTCAAAATTTGCGGGAAGTTTCTTTTCGTCGTCCAGCATTGTTCCGTCAAGATCGGTAGCAATGAGCTTAACCATAAAAGCGCCTCCTAGAGATAATAAATTTCTTTTATGTTTCGGCAGATATTTTAATTAAAATCAAAATTTTACAATAATCTGCGAAACACCGTCTAACTTGTCTTTACTTCGGAAAATCTGCTAATTTATTTTTCTGTACAGCAAGAAAATCTGGCTTTTTATGCCGTTGAAAATTCTGCTTTATAGGATATTTTTCCGATTATTAAACAATCATATTAAAATTATATCTCATATTAAAAATAAAATCAAACCTTTTTATTATGCTGCTTTGAACTTTGTGCATTTGACTACAATTTATTAAATATATTTTAAAAATCTCGTTTATAATACACAAGCAAAGAATTTACAAATAAATTACGATCGTTACAAAATAATGCCAAATTCAAAAACCCTGTGATAGAATTCTGAAAATTTTGCTTTTTACATTGACTTTATAGACAATACCTGATAAAATTAATATTGCGGCTGAAAAGGACGTTTTATTGTTTGTTAAAATTGCTGAAAAAAAGTAAGATTGCTTGACATTTTGCATAAAAAGTATTAGAATGTATATCGTATGAGATGATATTTTTTGTATGATTTGTATAAAGTGCTGCAAAGGAGGAAATAATGGTTAAGGTTCTCGTAAAAGTCCGAGATAAGGTTCTCGGATATTTAAAAGATAATATACTTCTGCTGATATTTGTTATTATTTCTGTTATCAATGCCTTTTTGCTTAGAGTGTTTACTGTTAAATTTGCATACAGTCAGATAAAGCCCCTTATGGCAGATATTGCTGTAATGCTGATTTTTGCGCTTATATCCTATATTTTCAAAAAGCCGAGGGGTCAGTTTATATACCTGCTTATAGTTGAGATAGTATTCTCTATACTTTGTGCAGGAAACTCTATTTATTATTCAAACTATAAATCATTTATTTCAGTTTCGCTGATATCCACAGCATCTCAGCTCGGCGGAGTTATGGACGCGGTAACTGAGAATATTTTAGAGCCTAAGGATCTGATTTTCCTTTGGACTATCCCTGCGCTGATAGTTACCTACATTCTTATTAAAAGACGTACAAGAAACTATCAGTCACAGGTTCAGGAAAAACGTAAGCGCAGACTCTATGCGCTTGGTACTTTCTGTGTTGCCCTTGCTGTGGCAGGAATTTTCTGCTCTACGCTGACAAGCACGGACTATTCCAGACTTCAGAAGCAGTGGAACAGAGAGTATGTTCTCGGTACTTTCGGTATGTATACATATCAGATGAGCGACGTTATTTCCTGCACATATTCAAAAATAAATATGATGTTTGGATATGAGGAGAGTGAGACCGCTTTCAGGGAGTTCTATGACGAAAAGGTTGATACCTCCGGTGCAGATAAGGATAAAAACAACGAGTATTCGGATATTTTTAAGGACAAGAACGTTATTGTTATCCATGCTGAAAGTGTTCAGCAGTTTACAATGGATACCTATATAAACGGCGAGGAGCTTACCCCGAATCTTAACAAACTGGCGAGCGAGGGACTGTATTTCTCCAATTTTTATGCACAGGAGAGCGTGGGCACAAGCTCGGACAGCGAGTTTACCTTTGCATCCTCTCTTATGCCTGCGTCAAGCGGTACCGTTGCGATAAATTACTGGGACAGAGACTATAATACAACACAGAAAATGCTGAAGGATATGGGCTATTACATTTTCAGTATGCACGGAAACAACGGTTCATATTGGAACAGACTGAATCTGCATAACTCTCTTGGATATGACAAATTCTATAATTATACCACAGATTTTGATATTGATGAGACTATCGGTTTGGGACTTGCTGATAAGTCGTTTTTCAGACAGGCGGTACCGATCGTCAGTGAAATAAATTCACAGCACGAAAAGTGGTACGGCGCGTTCATTATGCTGACAAATCATACTCCGTTTACCGATATTGAGCGTGTAAGCGAACTGGAGGTTGATTTCAAGTACAAGACCTATAATGAAGAAACAGGACTTTATGAAGAGGTTTCGGCTCCTTTTCTTGAGGGAACAAAAATGGGCTCTTATCTGAAATCGGTACATTATGCGGATGAAGCGATAGGTCAGTTTATGGAAGAGCTTGACGAAGAGGGACTGCTTGACAATGCAGTAGTAGTTATATACGGTGACCACGACGCTAAGGTAAAGGAGGCAGAGTACGAATATTACTTTAATTATAATCCGTTTACCGATACAACGCTGTCTGAGGACGATCCCGGTTATATACCTGTAGATGACTTCTATTATAACATCAACAGAAAAGTACCTTTCATCATCTGGTCAAAGGACGGTGGCTATGAGCCTAAAGAGATAACTCAGGTAATGGGTATGTACGATGTTCAGCCTACTCTTGGCAATATGTTCGGTTTTGAAAATAAATATGCTTTGGGTCACGATATATTCTCCATAGCTGACGATCAGGAAAATATTGTTATATTCCCCAACGGAAACTTCGTAACAGATACAATTTACTATGATAGTCAGAAGGATATGTATTTTGATCTGACCGATTATCAGAATGTCGTCAAGTATGCTTCGTGTAATCAGGTGTTTAAAGACACTCCAAGTCCTGTATACGACGAGGCAGAGCACGGTCTGTTCAAATTTGACACTGATGAGGTTTATGGCACTGAGGCTTGTGAGGCAAGGAAAAACGACGGTCTTGTGGATGAAGATTACATAGCAGGATATGCTAATTATGCCGACGAGCGAATTAATATTTCAAATGCTATCATTTATTACGATATGATCAACAAAACCAACGAGGGCTTTAGCAGCGATATGAATGCGGAGCTTTCAGACGAGAGCCTTGGCTCTGTATTCAATCCTCCTGATAGTCATAAGCGCAGGGTCACAATACCGACATAACTGAAAATTCAAGGGACGGTTCTGCCGTCCCTTTAGCATTATATTAAGAATAAAAAAAAGACCGACCCGAAGTCAGTCTAATTTTTTGGAATAACAGTGCTTATCAATCAAGCTCTCTCAACCTTACCTGAACGCAGGCATCTTGAGCAAGCGTATACATGACAAGGTGTACCGTTTACGATAGCCTTAACTCTCTTTACGTTAGGCTTCCAGGTTCTGTTTGATCTTCTGTGTGAGTGAGATACCTTAATTCCGAAAGTAACACCCTTTCCGCAAATTTCACATTTTGCCATAGCAGGTTGCACCTCCTTTTCATACAACTAAAACTTAAATCACAATATTTAATATTATAGCACACTCTTTTATAAATTGCAAGCCTTTTTTTCGTTTTTTTCAGAAATTTCATAAAAACAAAGATTTCAGCTTATTTATACAAAAAATGATTACAGCGCTTGCAATTTTGCGGGAAATGTTGTATAATAAATAATGTATAGTTTCAGGCAGCGGTGCCAAAACTTTCATTAACGGACTTTAACGAATATTATTTTTGAAACGAGGCATTTTATGGAAGCATTCGACATTCTTGAAATAGGTTCAAAGCTGATCGTAATATTTTTATGTACTCCTGTTCATGAGTTCGCTCATGCGTGGGCGGCAAATAAGCTGGGTGACGATACGCCTGTATATCAAGGCAGACTGACTCTCAATCCGTTGGCGCATATTGATCCAATAGGAGCTATCGGTATTTTGTTCTGCGGCTTTGGCTGGGGCAAACCTGTTAATGTAAATCCCCTGCGTTTTAAGGAATATCGCAAGGGCATGATGCTTACTGCGCTGGCGGGTCCTGTTTCAAACTTTATACTTGCTTTTTTCTGCACTATTTTGTATAAAACTTTCTGGGCTGTATATTTGACCGAATACAATATTGCCATGTACTGGGTAGCATATATTTTTATGATTATCGGTTCTATAAACCTTGGACTTGCAGCTTTCAACCTCATTCCGATCTATCCCCTTGACGGCGAAAAGATTTTCGCATATTTTTTCGGGAATATCAATAATGCCAAAATTAACAGCTTTATGTCAAAGTATGGAAGATATATTACTATCGGATTTTTTCTGCTGATCTTCACGGGCTTGCTTGACAGACCGCTCGGAATACTTCAGAGCGCCTTTGCGTGGCTTTTGGATAAGCTTACATTCTGGCTTGACCCATTACTAAGAATGATTTTTTAACCGAAAGGATTTAAACATATGACCTCAGCCCTGTTTAAGCTCAATACTTTTGAAGGTCCGCTGGATCTTCTCCTTCAGCTTATCAGTAAGCACAAACTGAACATTTATGATATAGAAATTACGGTTCTGCTGGAGCAGTATCTGACGTATATCGACGATCTTGAATATGAGGATTATGAGGACGCTGCGGATTTTCTTGAAATGGCGGCAAGACTCATTTATATAAAAACCTGCTCGCTGCTTCCTCAGGACGAGGAGGCTGAGGAGCTCAAAAATGAACTTCAGGGCAGGATTATTGAATATTCTCTTTGCAAAATGGCGGCGAAGCGTCTGAAACAGGAGTATATTGGCGGCGAGATTTTTGTTAGAGATCCCGTTAAGCTGCCTGTCGATAAAACATATACAGGAGAACGTCCACCGGAATCCCTGCTGGAGGCTTATCTGGGACTTTCCGAAAAGTCCAGAAATAACAAGCCTTTGAAAGCGGATATGTTTGAGCCGATCGTATCGCGGAAAATAGTTTCGGTGACATCTAAAATCATTTACATACTCAAAAAGCTGCATTTCGGCGGTGAATTTGATATGAACAGACTTTACGACGGGCTCACCGATAAGAGCGAGCAGATAGCTACATTTCTTGCAGTGCTGGAGCTTACAAAGTCAGGAAGAATTTTCCTAAATGACGACAATAGTAAAATTTTCATGAATAAGGCTTCTGAGAACCGCAGAATAAAGTCTGATTTTGATGTGGAAAATGCTTCAAATACCGATGCGAAAATAATTCGTTCGGATAAGGCGGCAAGACTTGAGGAAGCCGTTCCTTTGGAGCATTTATCTAAGAATGAAAAAAATATTTCAGAGGTTCAAACTGAGTTTGAATCCGATAAATCGATTAAAAAGGAGAAAAAGCATTTTTCTCTTGCGGAACGTAACGCGGCAGTTCAGTGTATGGCTGAGATTTCAATGAAAACCGATGAAATATCTGTAGTGTCCGAACAAAGAGATGATTTTGTTTCAGATGAAATTTTCTCTGCCGAAATCTCTGAATTTGAAACTGAACTGAAATATTCCGAACAGTTAAGCGATATTTCTGAATTTGAATCGGAACAAGAAATAAGTGACAAAATTTCTGATAATACGTTGAATGCCTGCCCGGCGGAGGCACTTACTGAGCTTGAATTGATTTCAAGTCTTTCATTGGAGCCTCCGGTCACGGTATTCAAGCCGAATTATTGGCTTTCAGCGCAGTATCATTGGGGCAGTTCTCCCGTTGGAGACTTTATGACGGGAAATTGCTGGAAGTACGGACTTATCAGAAAATAACTGAAAATAGCGAGGATATTATATGGATATACAGAAATTATCTGCCGTAGTGGAGGCTGTCCTGTTTGCAGGGGGAGATCCTGTGGAGCTTGACCGTATATGCGAGGCAGCTGACGCTGTAGTTTCCGAAGTGCAGGAGGCTATAAAGCTGTTGGAGAACAAGTACACCGAAAACAGCGGTATAGAGCTGTTAAAGCTCAACGGCAGTTATCAGCTTGCTACAAAGAAAGAATTTGCGCCCTACATTAAGTCCGCTTTGGAAATAAAACGCAGTTCTGCGCTGTCTCCTGCGGCTATGGAAACATTGACTATTGTGGCATACAATCAGCCTGTGACCAAAGGCTTTGTTGAAAGCGTAAGAGGTGTAGACAGTTCCGGCGTTGTAAATTCCCTTGTGGAAAAGGGCTTGCTTGCCGAGGCGGGCAGACTTGATCTTCCGGGCAGACCTATCGCTTATATGACCACAGATAATTTTCTGAGGTCTTTTAATCTTTCAAGCCTCGAGGATCTTCCTCCGCTGCCCGAACAGACGGGGCAGATAACCATTGATGAAATCTTAAAAGAAGATAATATCGAAGCTTCCGACGTCGATTAATTTCTCAATTATATGAAAGAGGGTGTCAGCAATAATAGTTTTATGGATTTTACTGGGGCTTATCGCTCTTATAGTTATATTGCTGCACTTTTCGGTAACAGTAGAGATAAAGGGCGGCACGAACTCGGATCTTGTGCTGAAAATCAAATATATGGGCTTTACTGTTTATCCAAGACCTTCTAAAAAAAAGAAAAAGCAAAAAAAAGCCAAGTTACAAAGCAAAGTCAAGGAGAACGTTGAAGAATTCAAAGACGACTTGGAAGATGATTTTGACGGCGAGGATCCGCAAACTCAGTACGATCTGCTTGCGGATATCGAACAAATTGAGGACTTTGCAGAAATTTCAAAAAAGGAAGAAACGGAAAATGTTTCGGAAAAAGCGGAAGGTTCATCCACGATCGGTGAGGAAAAGCCTGCGGAAAGTCCCGCAGAGCAAAAAAAATCCGAGGTAAGTAAGAAGTCCGCCAAAGATAAAAAGAGAAAATTCGGTAAAAAAGCAAAAGAAAAGTCCAAAAAAACGGATAGTAAATCAGGCGGAAAGCTTGATGACCTAAAACAGAAATATTATATTATAAAGCCCTATATCCCTATGGGCTGGAAGTATTTCAAAAAACTTTTGAAAACCATTAGGTTTACAAATACCAAAATAGATATAGTAACAGGCAAGGAGGACGCATACGAAAGCGCGATGTTTTATGGTAAGCTTCAGGCGACGCTGTTTAATGTACTTGCTGTAATTTCAGGGATATTTACGGTTAAACTAAAGAAAGCCGATATACATTGCGTTTTCAATGAGAAAAAGCTGGAGGCGAGCGGTGAGACGGTGATAAAGGTTCGCCCCAGCGCAATGATAGCTATTGCCGTGTGTATAGCGGTAAGCTTTTTGAAAATATTCCTGAGACAGAGACGTGAAAAGAAAAAGGCTGAAAAAGCAAAGCAGTCCATAAAAACGGACAGCAATAAAAACAATGATAAATCGGAAAACGGCGGTAATGCCGCATAACAGAAAGGTTGATTTTAAATGAATGAAAGCACAAAGATCGAAGGCTTGGTGAAAACCGCTTTGGAAAAAGTACACGAGCTTGCAGAATGTGAAACCGTTGTAGGCAAGCCTATCGTTACCGCTGACGGAACTACGATAATCCCTGTATCTAAAATTTCCGTGGGATTTGCGTCAGGCGGCTCTGATTTGCCCACAAAAAGCACCAAAGAAACTTTCGGTGGCGGTTCGGGCGGAGGAGTAACTATCACTCCTATCGCATTTGTGGCTATTTATAAGGGCGAGGCAAAGCTTTTGCAGCTTACTGCGAATGCTCCCAAGGAAAACGCTATTATTGATATGGTTCCTCAGGTAATCGATAAGATCACAGAGTTTATCGACAAGAAAAAAGCTGAGGAAAATACAGACATTACTGAGGAATAATTCCATAGTATTTTAAGGTCGGTGCGGCGCAAACTAAGCCTATATCACGATTAAGGGGCTGAGTTTGCAAAATGTTTGAAATGTTCAGAAAAACCGCCGCATGTTTGTCTGCGGTAATTATAGCGGCAATGTCCGTATTTTCGGCGTCGGCGGAGGATATGTCGGAAATTTCCGCAAAAAGCGCGATAGTAATAAATGCTCAGACAGGGGAAGTCCTCTTTGAGAAAAATGCTTATCAGATTTTGCCTATGGCAAGCACTACAAAAATCATGTCCGCTCTGATAGCTTTGGAGCAGGATGATCTGGACGAAAAATTTGTAGTTGACAGTCAGGCAATAAAGACTGAGGGTTCTTCAATGGGATTAGTTGAGGGGGACATTGTGTCTCTTAGAGACCTTGTCTGCGGAATGCTGCTGCCCAGCGGCAATGACGCTGCAAACGCTGCCGCTGTAAGAATTGCAGGGAGCGTTGACGGATTTGTGGATATGATGAATGACCGAGCGCAGGAAATGGGACTGGAAAACACTCATTTTGTCACGCCCTCGGGGCTTGACGATTACACAGACGATCATTATTCTACAGCTTACGATATGGCAATGCTTACCAGAGAGGCTATGAAAAATGAGGACTTTAGGGAGATATGCTCACAGCGGCAGATAAAGCTGAATTTCGGTAATCCGCCCTTTGACCGTTGGCTTACCAACTCTAATAAGCTGCTTGGTTATTCAGATGATTTTGTGGGAGTTAAGACAGGATTTACTGATAAGGCCAAGAGGTGTCTGGTGTCAGCCTGTGACAGAAAGGGCGCGGAGCTTATCTGTGTTACTCTTAACGCTCCCGACGATTGGAACGATCATACAAAGCTTTTTGATTATTGCTTTGATTTCCTTTCAGAGCAGAGGATAGCTCCTCCTGCTGAGACCTTTGAGGTAAACGTTGCAGGCGGAAAGTCCGACAGTATAAAATGTGTGACAGAGAGCTGTACGGCGGTGCTTCTTAATGGCAGGGCGGACGAAGTAACGGCAGAGGTTTATCTAAAGCCTTTTGTTTATGCTCCTGTACATGCAGGAGATAAGACCGGCGAGATCATTTACCGTTATATGGGCGTTGAGATTGCCCGTAAAGATATTACTGCGGCTGAGGATATGGCTTATGAACTTGTATCGAAGCAGTCTGCGCCAGAAAGAATATTAATGAGAGTCAAGGAGCTGCTTGGATTATCCGCATAAAGATAAAAGTCCGATAAGTACAAAATATCGGACTGTACATAAAGGAGAAAATATGGAAAAGATAAGAATACAGAAGATTATCGCCGACAGCGGAGTATGTTCCCGCAGAAAGGCGGAGGAATACATTGCTGCAGGGAGAGTTAAGGTGAATGGACGTCCCTCTAAGCTGGGCGACAAGGCGCTTCCCGGCAAGGATATGATAACTCTGGACGGAGAAAAGATCATGATCGCAAGGCGCAGA
>CAYNPW010000067.1:0-12161 GCA_964399215.1 uncultured Ruminococcus sp.
TTATAACATATTATCTGACAAAATGCAACAATTTAATGTGAACAGGCTCTAGAAAAATAAAAGAAACGGAATATTATGTATTAAATGATTTTTTATATGAAGCTATTTTTATTCCCGAAGGAATAGAAGCACCTCCTAAAGAAATTATTAATCAGCCTGAATTGCGATTGTATACAGATAATTTTGGTAAAGATAAAGGCGATTGCTGCTTTGTAGCAGAGGTCAACAATAATATTGTAGGAGCTGTGTGGGTTCGTATAATGAACGATTATGGACATATTAACAATGAAACACCGTCCTTTGCAATCTCGCTTTATAAAGAATACAGAAATAATGGTATTGGTACAGAAATGATGAAAACAATGTTGATTGAATTAAAAAAGCGTGGTTATAAGCAAACCTCTTTGGCTGTACAGAAATCTAATTACGCTGTAAAAATGTATTCAAATGTCGGATTTGAAATTGTTGATGAAAATTACGAGGAATATATTATGGTATGCAAATTGGTTGACAAATTCTGATTTATTACAGTAAAAATAGAAACAATATATCCACTTGCAAATTTAAGGAGAGTAATATTATGGCAAAAATCAGAAAATCAACAGCCGCAGATACTCACCTGCTTATGGAGCTGAGACTTGAAATGCTCCGTGAAGTTAACGGTTTGGAGCAGGACTATGAATTTGACAGGGATCTTATCCGGACGTCAAGATCATATTTTCTTAAGGGCAGCCAGACTACTGTCATAGCCTTTGAGGACGAGCCTGCGGGCTGTGCTTCGCTTTGCTATATTGACCTGATGCCGACGTTTTCTCACCCAACAGGGAAACGCGCGCACCTGATGAATGTCTACACACGTGAGGATTTCCGCAGACGAGGTATCGGAGAGCAAATGATGAAATTCCTTATTGAAGAGGCGAAAGAAAGGGGAGTTACGGAAATTTCACTTGACGCTACCGACGAGGGAAGATATCTCTACGAAAAGCTGGGCTTTAAGGACAACGGTGAGGGAATGACTTTGATATTATAATATTTTTGCAGGAGATTCTCATAAAAGTTTCCTGCATTTTTTATTGATAAATTCAGCGCTGCAACGTAAAATAATTAATGGAAGAAAAAATAATTTTCAAAGTTTATATATTATTCACAAGTTGCCCTTGACTAACAGGGCTGATGTATGATAATATATATTCAGTTAGTAAGAACTAACTGAATAATAATGAAAAGAGGTGACTTGATGAGTGTTGTGATCGTAGGCGGAAATGACAGAATGGCTACAAGATATAAGGATATATGCAAGTCCTTTGATTGTAAAGCTAAGGTGTTTATAAAATACGCCACAAATTTTGATAAGAAAATCGGCAGTCCGGATCTTGCCGTTGTTTTTACAGATACTGTGTCGCATAAGCTGCTTAACGGTGTTAATCAGCGAGCGGAAAAGCTGAATTTTCCTGTGGAGATATGTCGCAGTTCAAGCGTTTCTGCGCTGAAAAATGTACTTAGTAAGTATTGCGCGTGTGCGGAATAAGAATATTTTTATAGTATGTGGTTAGCATACGCTAACTGAGAAGGAGTACCAATGAGAAACATCGGATATAATGAATTTGAAAAAATTCTTGCTTTTCATTCAAGCCCTGCAATGCTGGGAGTTAAACCCGCAAGCCTTTTTAGTATAACCGACACAGAAAGCGTCGGAGAAAGCATACATCGTTTTAATCGTAAGGCTGCAGTCAAGGGTCTGAAAATACGAGAGCTCTGTTGTGTGAAAAACAGAAGGCTTTTGCTGATGTATAATAAAAAGGTTCTTGAACGTCAGATGAATAATGAAGAAGTCCGCAGAATGTTCGGCAGTTTCGGGTATGATGATAATATGACTACGGAGCAGCGCATTGACAGACTTGCTGAGAAAATCTGCGGCAGCGGTGATTTCCCTCATGAGATCGGACTGTTTCTTGGGTATCCTGTGGAGGATATTCAGGGCTTTATCGATAACAAGGGCGAAAATTACCTGCTGTGCGGATATTGGAAGGTTTACTCCGATGAAGAAAGGGCAAAACGGATTTTTAACAGCTACAATAAATGCCGCAGTTATATGATAGGAAAGCTTGACAACGGAGAGGATATTTATAAGGCGCTGAGAATATCATGATTTTGCAGTACAGTTAAATATAACTAACTAAATGCACAAAAATTGTTATGTCAAGCTAATCTAAGTTTGTGCAGACTAACAAAAGTGAGGGAAGATATACAAAAAGGGTTGACAAACGAAGTAAATAGAGGTAAACTAATATATGGTTAGAAAATACTAACTGAGTTATACATATGAAACTTTAACATGTGATTCATTTCTCAGCTAAGATATTATGGTCTGACCTCTATATCAGAAAATGGTTGGTTAAAGGTAACTGACGGAATGGGAGGAACAATGATGCCGCTTACTCTTGCAAATATGGGTGAAGAAAACATGATAAAAAAAGTCGGAGGAAATCCCGAAACAAGAAAATTTCTTGAAAACCTGGGGTTTGTTGCCGGCAGTTCTGTGACGGTAGTCAACACAATGGGAGGAAATGTCATTGTGAACATCAAGGACTCCCGCGTAGCTGTTTCTAAAGAAATGGCTGCAAAAATTATGGTATAAGTACACTATATTTAAGGAGGAAGAATATGTCAACTTTAAGAGAGGCTAAAGTCGGCGATACCGTTACTGTAAAAAAACTCAGCGGAACCGGCGCAGTCAAAAGAAGAATCATGGATATGGGTATCACCAAGGGTGTTGATATTTATATCAGAAAGGTTGCTCCTTTGGGGGATCCTGTTGAAGTAACCGTCAGAGGCTATGAGCTTTCGCTTAGAAAAGCGGACGCTGAGATGATCGAAACGGTTTAATATTTTTATTCACAAGTTATCTTTAACTAATGTGAGGAAAGGAATTGATTTAAGATGGAGTTGAAAATAGCTCTTGCGGGAAACCCGAACTGCGGTAAAACAACTCTTTTCAACGCGCTCACAGGTTCAAATCAGTTTGTTGGTAACTGGCCGGGCGTTACTGTTGAAAAGAAAGAGGGTAAATATAAGGGCAACAAGGAGGTAATAATTACTGACCTTCCGGGTATATACTCGCTTTCGCCTTACACACTTGAAGAAGTAGTTGCCAGAAATTATCTTATTAATGAGCGTCCTGACGCTATCCTGAATATTGTTGACGGTACAAACCTTGAAAGAAATCTGTATCTTACAACACAGCTTGTGGAGCTTGGAATCCCTGTGGTAGTTGCGGTAAACATGATGGACGTTGTTAACAAGAACGGAGATAAGATCAATACTCAGCAGCTTGCTAAGGAACTTGGCTGTCAGGTATGCAATATATCCGCTCTTAAGGGTACAGGAATTTCTGAAGCGGCAGATCTTGCTATCGCAGCAGCAAAGAAGAAAGAAGCTGTCATTCCTCAGCACTCGTTCAATGGAGTTGTAGAGCATGCTATTGCTCATATAGAGGAAGCTTTTCTCCATGATGTTGAGGAGGCGAAGCAGAGATGGTACGCTATCAAGATTTTTGAAAGAGATGAAAAAATCCTTGAACAGCTTAATATGTCCGCTGATGTAAAGGCTCATATTGAGAGCGACATAGCTGCAGCTGAAAAGGAAATGGACGATGATGCTGAGAGCATTATCACAAATGAGAGATATATTTACATAGCTTCTATTATCAAAGGATGCCTTAAAAAGAAAAATCAGGGCGGATTGACAGTTTCGGATAAAATTGACAGGATCGTAACTAACAGATTCTTGGCTCTTCCGATTTTTGCAGTTGTAATGTTTATCGTTTATTATGTATCGGTAACTACTGTCGGTTCTTGGGCTACTGACTGGACGAATGATGTTTTCGTAGGCGAATGGTGCCAGGGCGGAGCTACAACACTGCTTGAAAAGATCGGCTGTGCGGACTGGCTTACTGGACTTATAGTTGACGGTATCATCGCCGGCGTTGGTGCGGTTATCGGATTCGTTCCTCAGATGCTTGTACTCTTTATATTCCTGGCGTTCCTTGAGTCTTGCGGATATATGGCAAGAGTTGCGTTTGTTATGGACAGAATTTTCAGAAAGTTCGGTCTTTCGGGTAAGTCATTTATTCCTATGCTTATTGGTACAGGATGCGGTATCCCGGGCGTTATGGCTTCCAGAACCATTGAAAATGAACGTGACCGCCGTATGACGGTTATGACTACAACCTTTATTCCATGCGGCGCTAAGCTTCCTATTATAGGACTTATCGCAGGTGCGCTGTTTGATAATGCAGGCTGGGTCGCAGTGTCAGCTTATTTTATCGGCGTTGCTGCTATCGTAATTTCAGGTATCATGCTGAAAAAGACAAAGATGTTTGCAGGCGATCCTGCTCCGTTCGTAATGGAGCTTCCTGCTTATCATATGCCTACAGTCGGTAATGTTCTCCGCTCAATGTGGGAGCGCGGCTGGTCGTTCATTAAGAAAGCCGGCACGGTTATTTTGCTTTCCACTATCGTTCTCTGGTTCTTGCAGGGCTTCGGAGTTGAAAACGGCTCATTCGGTATGGTTGATGATATGGATAACTCTCTCATCGCTAAGGTCGGCAGCGCGTTTGCTTGGATATTCAAACCGCTTGGCTGGGGCGAATGGAAGGCTGCGGTTGCTGCAGTTACGGGTCTTGTTGCTAAGGAAAATGTAGTTGGCACATTCGGCGTACTCTTCCACTTCGGCGGAGAGCTTTCAGAAAACGGTGACGAGATCTGGGGCACTCTTGCGACATACTTCACACAGCTTTCAGCTTTCTCATTCCTGATTTTCAATCTTCTCTGTGCACCGTGCTTTGCTGCAATGGGAGCTATTAAGAGAGAGATGAACAACGGCAAGTGGACAGCGTTTGCTATTGCATATCAGTGCGTTTTCGCTTATGCTATTTCACTTTGCGTATATCAGATCGGCGCACTCTTCTCAAGCGCAGTTGAAGTTAACGTGATCGGACTTATCTTTGCACTTGTAGTTGTTGCATTTATGATCTTCATGCTTGTAAGACCTTACAAGGAAGCTGACAAGCTTGAAGTAAAGGTGCGCACATCAAACAAAGTCAGAGTATAATTAAAACACACAAATTAAAAGGAGGATAATTATGGGCGGTATGATTGGTACGGCAATAGTTCTGATAGTTCTTATTGCAATAGTAACAGCTATAATCGTAAATCTTGTCAAAGAAAAAAAAGCGGGAAAAAGCTCCTGCGGCTGTAACTGCGGCTGCTGCCCTAATTCGTCCGCCTGCCACGGAAATCATTCTGCGGCAAAGTAATGCCACGGACGGGGAGGTAACAGCGTGCTTACAAAATCACAGAAAAGATATCTGTTTGCAATTTATATTCTGGGACAGGACGGCAAGCCTGTTAAGTCTACGTCTGTTGCGGAATTTCTCGGGGTATCAAAAGCTAGTACCGTAAAGATGACCCAGCGGCTCATTGATGAAAATTACATCATTAAAGAGCCATACCGAGAGATACGTCTTACGCCTCAGGGTATCAAGGCTGCTAACGAGCTTTTTACGCCAAGTGTGATTTTGCAGAACTTTCTTCAGAATAACTTAGGCGTCAGTGAAGAAAATGCCCGTGAAGACAGCGTGACAATAGTCTCGCAGATTTCAAAAGAGGCATTGGAAAAGCTTGTTCAGTACAGCCTGTCTATTTCACATAATTAAATGCTATCACATGATCCACTTCAATAATATAATCGCATAGATCCCGTTTCCCTTTGAGACGGGATTTATGCTGAATATCTGGTTAGAATTAACTAACCAAGCTGAAAAGTTTTTAATAAAATTACAGCTTTGTACAGAACACTATGCATTAAATGACTTTTTAGATGAACATACAAAATATGTAGAAAGATATACTCTCATTTTATGCATTATGCATTTTTTATCAGATAGACATTGACAATTCACAATATATCTGATATAATGTACAAATGAACAATTATTCATATAAATAATTAAATGGAGGAAAAAATATGTTTCTTGAAATAAGCGGAATAAAAAAGCACTTCGGAGAGGATGAAAGCAGAGTAGAGGTGCTCAAAGGTGTGGATATATCCATTGAAAAGGGGGAGATATGCGTGCTGTTGGGCCCCTCCGGTTCAGGTAAATCTACATTGCTCAATATTATAGGAGGTATAGATAATTCAGACAGCGGTTATATCTCTATAAACGGCGAGAAAACGGGAGATATGAATGAAAAGGCATTGACGCTTTACCGAAGAAAGCATTTGGGATACATATTCCAGATGTACAATCTTATACCTAACCTCAATATCAAGGAAAATGTTGAGGTCGGCGCATATCTCAGCGACAATCCTCTGGATGTTGACGAGCTGCTGAAAACTCTTGGGCTTTACGAGCATAGACACAAGCTTCCGAATCAGTTATCGGGCGGTCAGCAGCAGAGAACGGCAATCGGCAGAGCCATTGTAAAAAATCCTGACATTTTGTTGTGCGACGAGCCTACAGGAGCGCTTGATTATAATACCTCAAAGGAAATTCTTAAGCTTATTGAGGACGTTAATAAAAAGTATGGGAATACGGTTATAATGGTTACTCATAATGATGCTATAAAAAATATGGCGGACAGAGTTGTAAAGCTGAGAGACGGTATGGTCAGAAAGAATTATCTTAATGAAACAAAAATTCCTGCCGCTGAGCTTGATTGGTAATCGGAGGGCTGAATTATGAAAAATCCGCTTAACAAACGTCTGCCCAGAGAACTAAGAGCCGATATAGGAAAGTATTTTGTTATTTTTATATTCTATGTGATCGTCATAGCAATGGTATCGGGTTTTCTTGTGGCTGATCATAGTTTGATAAAGGCTTATGACGAAAGCTTTGAAAAATACAACATTGAGGACGGCAACTTTGAATATTATGAAAAGGCTGAGTCTTCTTCGCTTCAGGAAATAGAAAAAGAAGGCGTTAAGATTTATGAAAACTTCTATAAGGAGGAAGAAACCGAAGACTTTGAAAGCACACTGAGAATTTTCGGCGAGCGTAAAGAGGTTGACATGGTTTGTCTTATGGAGGGAGAAATGCCTGAGGCTGACAACGAAATAGCTATTGACAGGCTTTATGCTCTTAACCACAAGCTGGAGATAGGCGACAGTATTACTGCAGGAGAGTATACAATGAAAATCTGCGGTATAGTTGCACTGTCCGATTATTCCGCTCTGTATCAAAATCCCTCGGATATGATGTTTGACAATGATAAATTTGGTGTTGGAGTTATGACGGACTCAGGTTTTGAAAGCGTCAGAGATAATCATATCCATTACAGTTACTCATGGGTTTATGATAACAAGCCCGAGGATGACACAGAAGCCAAGGAAATGTCCGAGGATTTAATGCCTGTTCTTTCACAGTATGGTATTCTGACAAATTTTCTTCCTGAATACTGCAATCAGGCTATAATTTTTACCGGCGACGATATGGGCGGCGATAAAGCTATGATCTCCGCTTTTTTGTACATTGTGGTCATTATTCTTGCTTTTGTATTCTCAATAACAATAGGTAACACCATTGCAAAAGAGGCAACTGTTATCGGTACGCTTAGAGCTTCGGGATATTCAAGAGGGGAACTGGTAAAACATTATATGGTAGCTCCTATGCTGGTTTTGCTTGCCGCTGCGATCGTCGGAAATGTATTGGGATATACGGTGTTTGAAAAAATCTTTGCTAATGCATACTACGGAAGCTACAGCCTGCCTACCTATGAATTGTTGATAAATGCCGAGGCGTTTATTTTGACAACGGTTATTCCGATGATAATAATGTTCGTCATTCTGATTATATCGCTGACCTCAAAGCTCAGACTTTCCCCGCTCAGGTTTATCAGACGTGATTTAAGTAAACGCGGAAAGAAAAAGGCGTTCAAACTTAATACAAAAATTAAGATAATGACGCGGTTTAGACTCAGAGTGATATTTCAGAATATTTCAAACTACATAACTGTTTTTGTAGGAGTGTTTTTTGCAAACTTTATTTTAATGTTCGGTTTTGTATTTCCGCCAATGCTGGAGAAGTTTCAGGACGACATAACATCAAATATGTTGTCAAGCTATCAATATGTGCTAAAAGCTCCTGCTGAGACGAATGCAGACAATGTTGAAAAGTTTGTGTTGGGCTCGCTGTCGACAACATACGAAAACCGAAAGAGCGAGACAGTATCGGTTTATGGAGTAAGCTCTGACAGCAAGTATGTTGATTTGTCTGTTGATAAGGATCAAATCGAGATCTCTACAGCGTATCGAGATAAGTACGGCGTGAAAATAGGCGACAGTATTACTCTTAAAGAAAGCTACGGAGATAAGGAATATGAGTTTACTGTGGGAGGATATTACGATTATCCCGCTACTATAGCCGTATTTATGAACAAGGAATTTTTTAACGAGACCTTTGATTATGAAACTGATTATTTCAACTCATATTTCAGCGATGATGAAATAACAGATATTGACGATATGTACATAGCGACTAAGATCACTGAGGACGATCTGACCAAAACCTCTCGTCAGCTTTTGCGTTCAATGGGTTCTATGATGTATCTGTTTACATTCTTTGGAGTAATTATGTTTATGCTGATAATTTTCCTGTTGGCTAAAATTATTATTGAGAAGAATTCTCAGTCCATTTCAATGACGAAAATTCTGGGTTATAACCACAGGGAGATCAGCAGTCTGTATATTCATTCCACGACTATCGTTACTTTGCTTTCAATCATCCTGACTATGCCTTTATGCAACGTTATAATGAAATATGTGTGCATAGCTGTATTTTCGGATTACTCCGGCTGGCTTGCATATTATATGCCTCCGATTACATATTTTAAAGTCGGCATAATGGGTGTTGTAACATATGCTGTTGTTGCTTTCCTGCTTATGAAAAAGGTAAAGAAAATTCCTATGAGCGACGCCTTGAAAAATGTAGAATAGCCATATACGGACCTGCATGAATGTGCAGGTCCGCTGTTTTGTATTGACTTTTTTTATGCAAAGAGGTATAATATCTCTTAGGGTGATTTTATGTCTACTATTGATACTATAAGGTGTATAAGCGTTAGCTACAAGAATGCTGACGAGAATATAAGAGGTCGGCTTGCCTTTGATCATAAATCTGCAGAAGATATTATGAAGTCCGCAGTTACGGGAAAGATAACAGAGTGCGTTATGCTCTGTACATGTAATCGTACCGAAGCGTATTTCTGTACGTCGGATACAAGTGACGACGGCAGAGAAGCTGTCACTGAACTTATGTCGGAATTCGGAGGAATATCCTCTGAGGAGCTTTCCGAATATGTAAGATTCTATCAGGGAAGAAGCGCTCTCAGACATCTGTACAGAGTAGCAAGCGGTATAGAATCAATGGTAATAGGAGAGGACGAAATTCTAGGTCAGCTAAAGAAGGCATATTCAGCAGCAAAGTCGGCAGGGACGGTTTCTTATAAGCTTAATCTTGCCTTTCAGGGCGGAGTATCCTGCGCCAAGAAAATAAAAACGGATACTCTTATTTCAAAGATGTCTGTTTCAACGGCAACGCTTGCGGCGAACGCGGCGGCTCAGCTGTCGGACATAGTGAGCGTATTAGTTATGGGAGGTACGGGAAAGATAGGTTCAACAGTGATAAAAAATCTTCTTTCTCATAAAAATGTGAAGGTTTACGCAACGGCGCGAAGTCATAACAGAGATTTCATAACAGAGTTTAACAGTACAAAAATATGTACTGTAGATTATGCTGACAGATATGAATATATTGATAAGTGCGATTGTGTTATCAGCGCGACGTCAAGTCCTCATTATACGGTGACGGCTAATAATGTCAGGAAAAATTGCAGTAAGGAAAGAAAAAGACTTTTTATTGATCTTGCTGTTCCCAAGGATATTGAGCCGTCCGTATCGGAAATATACGGCGCAAATTATATCGGAATTGACAGGTTTGAAGAGCTTGCAAGAGAGAATAACGAAATAAAGCTTGACAGCGTTTCGGCAGCAAAAGAGATCATCGAGGTCTATCTTCAGGAGCTTGAAAAGGAGCTTGCTCTGCATGATTTTCTTCCGAAAATGCAGTCGGTCAAGTCAGCTGCTGAAAGAATAGGTTTTGATAAGATGATCTACGCAATGAGAGACAGGTTGTCTGCTGACGAATTTTCGGCTTTACTGGACGCTATGAAAGAATTGGAGGAAAAATAGGTGGCATATTTTCCTTTTTTTGCTGATATAAGCGGAGCGAAGTGTCTTGTTGTGGGGGGAGGCAGAGTGGCGCTCAGGAAGATTCAAAAGCTTATGAGCTTTGGTCCAAAAATCAAAGTGGTAGCTCCCGATATCTGTGAAGAAATTTTACAAATGAATTTAGAGATATACCGCAGGAAGTTTGAATGTTCGGATCTTGACAATGCTGACTTTGTTATTTCCGCAACCAACGACGAAAATGTCAGTATGTGTGTTTACAAGCTTTGCAAGGAACGGAGAATTCCTGTGAATACGGTTGACGATCAGGCGCGGTGCAGTTTTATTTTTCCCGCTTTGGCGATCTGCGGAGACACTGCTGTGGGAATAAGCACAGGCGGCAAAAGTCCGCTGTTTGCCTCACGTCTGCGTAGCATCATTGAGGAGATGTTATGCGGTCAGCTAGGGAAAACAGGGGAATTGCTAGGCGAGATACGTCCCTATGTTAAGGAAATTTTTCCGGACGAGCAATCATCTAAAAATGCTATGGATACTGTTTTTGATCTGTGTATGAGCTGCGAACGCTTTCCAACGATACAAGAGGTGTACAAAATATTGGACGATTTAAGGAGTAAAGATGAAAATCAGAATAGGAACACGTAAAAGTCAGCTTGCAGTGACGCAGACGAAAATGGCGGAAAATGCAATTAAAAAAGCATTTCCCGAAATTAAAACAGAAACGGTTCATATAACCACAAGGGGAGATAGAATACTTGATAAGCCGCTTAATGCAATGGGCGGAAAGGGCGTATTCACAGGTGAAATAGAACGTTCACTGCTTTCAGGCGAGATAGATATGGCTGTACATTCCGCTAAGGACCTGCCAGTTTTTCTTGAGGAGGGACTGGAGATCTCGGCAGTGCTGCCGCGCGGGAATTATCGTGATGTGCTTGTTACCTTGTCTGAATTTTCAATAGATAAAAGCAAAGAAATAAATATCGGTACGGGAAGCATACGCCGCCGACAAAGCTTTGGCGCGCTGTATCCAAATGCGGTATTCAAAGATATAAGGGGGAACGTTGATACCCGTATCCGTAAACTTAGCAACGGTGAATTTGACGGTATAATTTTAGCGGCCGCAGGGCTCGAACGTCTGGGAATTACTGAAAAAAACGGCCTTAATTTTACGGCTTTTGATTATACGGAATTTCTGCCTGCGCCCTGTCAGGGGATAATAGCGATAGAGTGTGTAAAAGACAGCAAGATCGCAAAAATAGTACAAAAAATTACACACTTGGAAACTGAGCTTTGCTTTAAGGCGGAGCGTGAAATTATAAGATTGACAGGCGGGGACTGCTCTGCTCCCTTGGGCGCGTATTCGTTTATTAATGACGGATTTATCAATGTGTATTTGTCCGAAAATATGGACAAAACTGTTTCGGGACGTGACTCCGCTGAAAAGGCTGAAATTCTTGCAAAGGAGTTGGTGTCACGGCTATGAAAAGTAAAGGCAGGGTCATTCTTATAGGCGCGGGTTGCGGAAGATACGACCTTATAACGCTACGCGGGCTTAATGCGCTAAAGGAGTGCGATACTGTAATTTACGACAATCTGATAGATGAAAGACTGTTGGGTTTCTGTTCTGAGACTGCGGAAAAAATATGTGTTGGCAAACGTGCGGGAAAACATTCCGAAAGTCAGGAAAACATCAATAAACTGCTAGTAGAAAAGGCTTTGCAGGGTAGGATAGTTGCACGTCTTAAAGGCGGAGATCCTTTTGTATTCGGAAGAGGCGGAGAGGAAATACAGTTCTTGAAGAAGTACAATATTTTGTACAATATAATCCCCGGGATATCTTCGTCAATAGCCGGGGCAGAGCTTTCAGGAATACCTGTTACACACAGAGAAACGAGCCGAAGCTTACATGTCATAACAGG
>CAYNPW010000068.1:0-11808 GCA_964399215.1 uncultured Ruminococcus sp.
GCTCTTTGCGCCGAAATAGCCCTTTGCAAGCTTTAATGTTTTATTTCTTCTCTTGCGAGTCATCATTGCTCCCTTAACACGAGCCATAGTTATTACCTCCTGAAATTTTCAATAATTTTTGTTTTCCCTACAACTCGTTATTATTTGTAAGGGATAAGAGCCTTTACATTCTTGATATTTGTGTCGTCAGCATAAGCTGCGCCTCTGAGAATTCTCTTGCGCTTGTGCTCCTTCTGCGTAAGTCTGTGTCTCTTGTTTGTGTGCTGAAACTTAACCTTTCCGCTGCCTGTTACGCTAAAGCGCTTTTTTGCGCCGGAATGTGTCTTGATCTTTGGCATTTTATTTATCCTCCTTAATTAATTTACTTGCTGCTTTTGGGAGAAACGAACATTACAAGACTGCGTCCCTCCATTTTAGACGGCTTGTCAACAACTCCGACTTCAGAAACGGCAGCCTTGAATTTCTCAAGCAGCTCTTCACCGAACTGTGGGTGTGCAACGGTACGCTTGCGGAACCTCACCGACACTTTGAGCTTGTCGCCGCCATTAAGGAATTTAATAGCCTGACTGACCTTAGTGTTAAAATCATGAGTGTCTATCGTAGAGGACATTCTGACCTCCTTTATCTCAGTGACCTTCTGATTTCTCTTAGCCTCCTTTTCCCGCTTCGCCTGTTCAAAACAGAACTTGCCGTAATCTAGAATACGGCATACGGGAGGCGTAGCCTGAGGAGCAATTTTTACTAAATCCAGATCCTTCTTGTACGCAATTTCCAGCGCCTCTTCTGCGCTGAGGATACCAAGCTGTGTTCCGTCAACGTCGATAACTCGCAGCTCCTTATCGTGAATTTCTTCGTTGATCTGATGTTCTTTGTTGCTAATGACGCAGCACCTCCAAAAATAAAATAATAAACGGGCACAGTATCAACCCGTGCCCGCATAATATCACAAATAAAATTAATTGCAATTTATGTTGACCTTTTCACAGTCTCAAGGACGCTTAAGGTGAGAACGAATCAATGCTCTGCTTTGTTTACCAAATTATTATACCACTCTCCGGCACATTTGTCAAGAGTTTTTTCAAATTTTTTTCTCATTTTTTCAAATTTTTTTCTCATTGATTATACCCCATTGTTGCCAAAGAAATTACAGCATAAATTCTCTGCCCTTTTCAAGCTTAAAGGAATAAATATAACTGCTCTTGACGGGCTCTCCGTATATGAGTTCAAACGCCGCTTTATATATGGCAAGCTGAGTGCCGTATTTCTCCATATCCTCCTCAGATCGAAAATTGTCCGTTTTGTAGTCCACAAGCACCCAGCCGTCGTCCTCCTTGAAGATACAATCGGCAATACCCTGTATCATGCCGTCCTTACCCGTTATGCTTCTCAGATTTTCGGGAAGCTTCAGATCCTTGACCGAAGCTAAAAACTGCTGTTCACGTCTGAGATCGGAGGACTTTTGCATACGCCTGAAAAAGTCCGACGCAAAGAAACGTCTAAGCTTGTCAATATAAACTCCGCCCGCCTCTTTTTCGCTGAAAAAACCGTTTCGGGTGAGTCTTTCAAGCTCATTCTTGACGTCCGCACTGGCATTATTGTAGTCCGCAAGCTGCATAAATTTATGGGTGAACGTACCTTTTTCCGCAGCGGTCAGCTTGTCAAGCTCGTCGGAAAGTCTGGGCAGATTGGGGAAAAATTCAACCTTTTCACCCTCCTGCATTTTCTCCTTTTCCGCCTCAACTATTTCCGTAACAGAAAGCTTTGCAGGCATAAGAGCGTCGTCGTTATTGTATGTAAAGCTGTATTTTTTCCTCAATTCAAGAGCTTTCTGATTTACGATCCTGCTGTCACAGGTAATCTCGGATGACTGCTCCTGCGCTTGCTCATCTGAAACAGTCTCAGCATTTTCCGGAACATCGCACAGCTTGAAATCCACATACATATTTTCGGCTTCTTTATCATATGGCATTGCAAACAGGTCAATGTCTCCCAGCCATTCCTCCAGAGCCTCTCTGCCCTTTAATCTTGACAGCGCAAGAACAGCCCATTTCAGAACAGTATCCTGTTCAAGCACAAGCTGAGGATCAAGTTTTTCACAGCCTACCGCCGATTTAAGCGTTTCTCTCATTTCCGCCTGTTTGTTTTCAAGCTTTTCTCTGCCGTTATGTCTGTGAGCGCACACAAGGAACAGCTTTTCCTTGGCTCTTGTACAGCCCACATAGAAAAGCCTCATTCGTTCGCCCTTGTCCTCGCCTTTGCAGAGAACGCTCATATGATCGCTGTAAATGTTTCTGCGCTTGACGTTTATCTTTTTCTCATAGAAATTAAGTCCGTAGCCGAAATCGTTATGCAGTTTCAGACTTATTGCGCCGTTACGCTCCTTTACCATATCCGAGCCGAGACTGCAAAGGAACACGAAAGGATATTCCAGTCCCTTGGACTTATGATATGTTTTTACATTGACGGAGTCCACTCCCGAGGTAACGGAAACTGCATTCTTAAAAGCCTCGTCATTATCCGAGACGGAATCTATGTACCTTAGAAAGCCTGTAATGCCGTCCTTGCCGTTCTGCTCGTATGCTCCTGCATATTCCTGCAAAAGTCTGAGATTTGCGCGCTTTTTATCAGCGTCAAGATAGAGCGAGGTCATACCCATAAGATCTGTGGTCCTGAATATTCTGTGTATCAGTCTTTCAAGACTCATACTCATTGAGCTGTATCTCAGTCCCTCGATAAGATCAAATGCGTTGATACACTTGCCTTGCAGAAATATGTCGCCCATATCGGTATAGGCTCCGTGCTCTCCGCTGTCGGACTTATCCTTAGCAGCGCCGCTTAAAATCTGATAGATATGCTTTAGCTGACGTGAATTTTCAATTTTGCATTTTTCTCTTATCTGTGCCATTTCACCGGGTGTAAAGCCTAATATCGGTGACATCATGACCGCTGTAAGAGCAATATCGTTCATAGGATTGTCAATAACCCTCATTATGTTAACGGCTATCGAAATTTCTCTCGACTTCATATAGCCCTTAGTGTCCTCGGCAAAGGATCTGAGTCCTACAGTCTCCAGCGCCTTTGACACGCACTTTATCTCATCGTTGGTGTTGACAAGAATGCAAAAATCCGAAGGTCTGCAGGTTCTTTGAACTCCGTTGTCAAGGATTCGATGACCGCTGTCTATCAACTCCCTTATTCTGTGAGCAACGGCGGACATTTCCTCAGTATAGCCAAGCGACCTGTCAAAATCCTCGTTCTGCCGCACCAGCATTATCTCAGTCGGAGTTGAGTAGTCTCTGTTTTTCGTGTACCACTCGGCTCCGTATTCAAGCCGCTCATTTATGTTATATTCAACGCCTCCGCATTCTGCGCTCATAAGATTTCTGAATATAAAATTCGAGAAATCGATGACCTCTCTGCTGCTGCGGAAATTCTTTTTCAGATAAATAGGTTCAAGCTTATCAGCATTTTCTTTCTCATCGGACTGTGCAAGGCATCTTTTAAAAAGAGCAGGATTAGTCAGTCTGAATCCGTAGATCGCCTGCTTTACATCGCCTACCAGAAATGTGTTCTTGCCCATTATATCGAGAGTGTCAGAGTCGGAAACAGCTTTGAAGATGATCTCCTGTAGATTATTGACGTCCTGAAACTCGTCTATCATAATTATCTTATACATACCGCTGCTGCGGATCTCCTCCGCCAGTTCGGTACGTTCACAGCCGTTTTCAGTCTCCCTCACCAAAAGGTTTTTCGCCATAATTTCAACGTCGCTGAAATCGACCGCATTTTTTTCAAGCTTTGCCTCATAAGCAATGCTCTCTATGCTTTCCGTCAGTCTGCAAAGCAAATCAAAAAGTGCATTTGATTTTTCCATAACGTCTCTGTAATGCTCTTTCGACAGTCTGAACGGCGAAACGGCGTCCTCGATATTGTCTTTTAGCTTGTCAAATATCTTCTTTATATCCGCCCGCCATTCCTTGACGGTATCAACCAGATCCTCGGGAACGCCCTCGGTGCGAGCCGTTATCTTATCTGTCCACTCTATGGTTATCCCGCCCGCTTTGCTCCATTCTCTGTGCTTTACCGCAAGTAACGCGCCGCTCAAAGCATCCTGACACACACCGTAAAGCTTTTCAATACAGGGTACACATTCCTTAGCGGAATATATTTTTTCTCCAAGCTCGTATTGATAATTCAAATAAAATTCCAGCTTATCAAAATACGACTGCGCTGTTTCAAGTTTTTTTTCTGCACTGACAAAAAGATTTTCAGCCGATTTTTCAAAGATCTCGGGTGAGGAACAATTTTTCTTTGCATTTTCTATCCATTTATCTCTGAAACAGATCGTCCTGAGAAATTTATACAGCTTGCTCATCAGCTTGCAGAATTCTCCGCCCGAAGCGTTAAGACAATCGTCCAGCAGAGCATATTCCTCCGAATAATCTCTGCAAAGCTCCTCCAGAGCATGGGAGCAGGCATCGTTGAAGATCATTTCGCTTTCGGCTTCTTCAAGAATTTTTAGCCCGCCTTGAAATTCAAATTTATGCAGATTATCCTTCACCAGATCAAGACAAAATGAATCAATGGTGGAAATTCTTGCAAGCTGAACTAAATTCTGCTGTTTTAATATCCATTCGTCCGAAGGATTTTCCGCAAGTTTTTTTTCAAAAGCCGTGTTGAGCTTGTCTCTCATCTGAGCCGCCGCGTCGTTTGTAAATGTAACCGCAAGGAGAGTGTCCGCCGGAATGTTCTTCGACTTATCGCACAGCATAGTGATTATACGCTCTATCAGCACCGAGGTCTTTCCGCTGCCCGCCGCTGCCGAAACTATAATTCCCTTACCGACGTGATGTATCGCTGCCTGCTGATCGTCTGTCCATTTGTTTTTGGAATTTTTATCTGTACTCATTAACAATTCTCTCCTTTCCCGTTCTCTTTGCTTTCTTCTATAATTTTTTCGATCTCCTCTTTCATAAGCTCCGCATATTTTCTGTCGTCTGTATCGACACAATTTTCAGGAAACGCTCTGCCGCATATTTCCTGAAAATCACAGTAGGAACACGCGTCCTTAACGGGTCTGGCCGATATATCTCCTTTAAGCAGCCTGTTTCCGTAATCCCTGACCTTTCGGTTTGCAAAAGTCCTCATAGCGGTGAAGCTTTCGTCCTCGACCTCCGTCTGACCCTTGGCATATTTACGTACCATTGATTTCATTGACTTTTTGACGTCCTTGTTTTTTATGTACTCTCCCGATTTGTCGTAACCGTTAACTCTATCTTCGCAGGCAGCAGCGTACAACGTTTCATAACTGTCCTCCACATCGTCGTTTTTGTCGGGAGATGTGCCGAAAGTGAAATAAACCACTCCCGCCTGATTCAATATATCATTTTCTGTAAGTGCGTTTTTAGTTTCCAGCAGAGTTGAAAGATACACAAGCATTTGCAGATTAAGACCGTTATACAGCTTTGACAGGCTGAACTTAGTTTTGCCTGTCTTATAATCGACAATGCGTACATATCTGTTTCCCTTTTTATCGGTCATAATATCAGCTCTGTCGATAGTACCTGCAAGGACGATCTTTCTGCCGTCATCCAATGTAATTGTAAAGCAATCCTGACCGTTTCCGTGCTCAATTTTATATTCAAGCAGAGCAGGCTCGAAGCTTGAACCCTCTAGCTCTCCCTTGACAAATTTCACTATAAAAAAAGCCTTTTCCTTTAACCGGTCAAATGCATAAGCAAAGGTTTTAGTCTTGCCGAAATCTCCTCCCATTTCTTTTTCATAGTAATTCTTAAAAGCAACGTTGATAAAAGCTTTTATTTCCTCGTCTGACATACTGAGAAATTTCCTGTTAAAACACTCGCCGTTCTCCCCTCTGAGGATTTTTTCCAGCAGATCGTGAATTATATTTCCAGTACTCAATGGGTTTATCTCCGTCTTGACAGGCTTTTTTAGCTTTAGTCCGTAGGAGCAGAAATACATAAACGGACACTTGAAATAATTGTCCAGCTTGGTTGGGGAGACCTCAGTAACCTCCCCCTTGAAGAATATCTTTTCCGAAACTGAAGGCGACAGCAAAAACTCCTGTTTACCGTTTGCAGGATATAGTTTTCTCAGCCTGTCATCATAAATATCCGAGCCTCTTATCGACTCTCTGATGCTTCTCGCATCTGCATTGTTATCTTTTGATATTTCAATGTATTTATCATAAGCTGTTTTATAGGACGTACAGAAAAACTCCGCCGGCATACTGCTGACAAGCGTTTCGCCAATGTCTAAGATCTGCCTGACCTCTTTGACAACAGAGGACGGTCTCTTTTCGTTTCCCAGCAGATCGGCTTTTGAATATGTAATGTAAAGCTTGTCCGTTGGCGCGCTCAGTGCAGAGTAAACGGTAAGCTTTTCGTTCTGAAAGTCGTTTAATGCCCCGATGTCAATATCTATATTCTGAGACTGCCTCAGCAGCTCCTTTTCGCGCTCGGTAACAAGTCCCCCCTGTTTTACAGGTGCAGGAAAAATACCGTCGTTGACTTCGATCACAAACATTACCTTTATGTTATCAGCCCTTGAATGCCCTGCGTCGGTAATTCTAACACAATCAAGCTTTTGAGGCGGGTTTGAGGTTTTCATCTGCGAAAGCATAAGTCCGAAAAGCTCGTAAAACTGTCTGAGTGATATTTTTTCGTCCCCCAGACACTCGTACACAGACTTGACTGCTGATAACGTCATATTCCATATCTGTTTGAGATTTCTTGCAAATTCAAGCTGAGTTTCATTATCCGAAAGACTTGCTCTTTTCATCAGCGAATAGGTCTGCTCGGACAGCTTTATATCTATAAGCAAAGCATAGAACGCCTCGCATATCTGTTTTGCCGAAGCGTCTGCGCAGGCTGTTTTAAATTTAACCAATGGAGCGATTATCCCCTCTCTCAGACCGTTGATCTTTTCCATAGCGTAGTCGTTATTTCCTGCCGTAAATGGGGAAAGCCACATATCTCCGTCAACATTCCACACATGACAGTATTCTTCAAGCTCCGACGCGTCGTAGTTAAGAATACCGAACAGCGGAGATTTTATCAGCTTCATTATATTTTCCGTTTTGAACTTTCTTGTAAGCGCAGTTTTGAAAATCGCATTTATGTAATGCACTATTGCCGATGCCGAAACGCTGTCCTGAACATCGAGATAATACGGAATCTCATACTTTTCAAAAGCGCCCTCCAGAACCATAGAGCAGGCGGAAAGATCTCTTGCCGAAACCGCAATATCGTTGTAACGGCAGCCCTCCTCGCGGACAAGACGGCATATCTCGGCGCATATAAATTCGGCCTCCTCGTACATATCGTCGGCAGAATATATCTTAACGTCCTCGGAGCTAGTACTGTATTGCGTCTTATTGAAATTATAGAGATTTTTGCTGAGATGCATAATATCGAATGAACTGTAGTATGTATCCTGCGCCGAAAGCTGTTCCAAGGATCTATTATGAGATCGAGCCATATTACGTATCTGCTGAGCTGTTTTTACTGTGACCGCAAAGGGGTGACTGCTGAATTTTGAAGTACATTCCTCATCAATAAGCAGAGAAATTGTCAGATCCTTACACTGTTCAACACAAAGCTCCAGCATTTTTCTCTCGTCGTAGGTAAAGCTGTTAAAGGCTGTGACAAATATGCTTTTACCCTTAAAAAATCCGTTTTCATATGCAAGCTTAACAGCCTCTGCCATTGCGGAAAGTGCATCTTTCATTCTGGCTCTGTCAAGCTCGTCAAGGTAATATCGGTAAAGCCTTGATATATCTAAAAGCTTTAAAGATACCGAACCCTCCAGACGTTCTGCGGCAAGCTGAAGATCGTCAGGAGTGACTCCGCTTTCACGGAACTGTCCCACCAGCTTTATAAGTTCAGAAATAAAACTTCCCTTATCGAGATTTTTCTTATAAAATCTGACATCTCCGCTGCGGGAAAGTCTCCTTACCGCACGGTACATAAGAATTATCTTAGCGTTATCATTTGCGTTTTCCCGGGAAAACCCGCCGTACTGCTCCGCAATTTTCTCGGAAAGTCTGTTAAATCCCGCTGTGGATATACTGTTAAAAAGCCTTGCGCCCATTATTCCGTAAAGCTTTTTTTCGTACTCGAATGAAAATTGATCGGGAATGATAACAAGCACATCTCCGCCGTTTTCCGCTGAATATCTTATTTTGTCTGAAAATATATTCTCACGGCTGCTGTTCTCACCGCCTGTTATTATTGTTACCATTTAATACTCCCCTTTCGGAAAAATATACTATCATAATAATGATAACACCCGAAAGACTTTTTGTCAACCTTTTAATGTCCGTTTATTTGGACTTAAAAAGTTTTTTGAAAATTTCAGCTATTTTAAAAGATATTTCAGTCTCGCCCATGTCTCCGTCAATAACCGTCACGCCTGATTTTTCTTTAGCGTTTTTTTCCCTTACGGAAATAGCCGATGAGGGGAAAAACATTGACAGACTTTCGCCTTTTGTTTCCTCTCCGAAACCGCTTAAAATAACCGTTACAGCCAATGCCGCAGTTAAACTTCTTGTGAATCTCGTCATAAAAAACACTCCCATAAAAGATTTCATATCCATTATGGGAGCATTTTCCTGTTTTATTCAATTTACTGCGTAATTAATTTCCGAAAACCTTTCTTGCAATGTCAACCGACTGCTTTGCGTCCTTTGAATAGAAATCTGCACCGATCTGCTCCGCATAGTCTGGAGTGACCACCGCTCCTCCCACCATTATCTTGCAGTCAACATTGTTCTCACGCAAAAGCTTAATGGTGTTTTCCATACTAACCAGCGTTGTAGTCATAAGAGCGGAAAGTCCCACAAGATGTACGTCGTTTTCTATTGCGGCGTCAACCACCGTCTGATAATCAACGTCCTTGCCCAAATCTATAACGTCGTAGCCGTAATTTTCAAGCAGTACCTTGACAATATTCTTTCCTATATCATGAATGTCGCCCTTTACCGTGGCAAGAATTATCTTGCCCTTTGAAACGCTCTTTTCTCCGCTGGCAAGAATATGCTGTTTAATGACCTCAAAGCAAGCCTGCGCCACACCCGCCGTCTGTATCAGCTGCGGCAGGAAAAGCTTGCCCTTTTCAAATTCGTCGCCCGCCTTGTCCAAAGCGGGAACAAGCATTTCATTAATTATGATCATAGGGTCTGTGGTTTCCAGAAGCTTTGCAGTAAGCTCCGCACCCTCGTGCTTCAGACCGTTTTCAATGGCATACGGCAGATCGAAATCCTTTTTAGACTCCTTCTTTGCGGGAACATTTCCGTCGGAATTTCCGTAATGCGCAATGTAGTCCACGGAATTTTTATCGATATTCGCAAGCAGCTTATAGGAGCGTACCGTACCAGTCATAGCGTCGATATTAGGGTTAATGATCGGAAGATCAAGTCCTCTTGTAAGACACATCATCAGGAAGTTGTGGCTGACAAGCTCTCTGTTGGGAAGTCCAAAGCTTATGTTTGAAACGCCCAGAACAGTTTTAAGTCCAAGCTCGTTTTTTACCCTCTCGACAGCCTTTACAGTCTCCATAACGTTTTCCTGCTCGGCAGAGGCTGTAAGCGTGAGACAGTCGATATAAACGTCCTCTTTTCTAATGCCGTATGACAAAGCCCTGTCAAGTATCTTTTTCGCAAGCTCAAAACGCTTATCGGCAGTTTTAGGTATTCCGTTTTCGTCAAGAGTAA
This sequence comes from uncultured Ruminococcus sp., assembly GCA_964399215.1. Lineage (GTDB taxonomy): Bacteria > Bacillota > Clostridia > Oscillospirales > Ruminococcaceae > Hominimerdicola. The sequence continues at coordinate 9,734 of CAYNPW010000068.1, forward strand.
GCCCTACAACTGCAGCTCCGTATTTCTTAACAAGAGGCAGGATCGTTTCAAGGGACTTTTCTTCCGCGTTGACCGAGTTAACGATAGGCTTTCCGTTATACACTCTGAGAGCCGCCTCCATTACCTCTGGTATCGTAGAGTCAAGCTGGAGCGGCACGTCTGCAACTCCCTGCAAAGCCTTTACTGCGCGGCACATCATAGCCTTTTCATCAATAGCGGGAAGACCTACGTTAACGTCAAGAATATCTGCGCCTGCGTGTATCTGCTCGATAGCCTGTCCTAAAATATAGTCTATATCCCCAGCAAGCAAAGCCTCCTTGAAACGCTTTTTACCCGTTGGATTAATTCTCTCTCCAATAATCCTGGGCTGGTCAATTATGACAGTATTCGTAGCGCAGCAACAAGCCGCAGGAACCGACACATCACGCTTGACGTATTTTTTATCCGACAGCTTTTTTTTCAAAGCGCGGATATAATCGGGGTTTGTTCCGCAGCATCCGCCTATGACCTTAATTCCCAGCGGTATAAGCTTTTCTGCAAACTCCGAAAACTCCTCGGGAGAGCAATTATACTCATTTGTAACAGGGTCCGGCAACCCTGCATTGGGCTTTACCACAACGGGAAGATTCGTCCAACAGCATATCTTTTCCACCACAGGATAAAGCTCTTTAGGACCGAGAGAGCAGTTTACGCCCACAGCGTCAACTCCCAGCCCCTCTAATGTAAGACACATTGCGCTTATGTCACAGCCAGTAAAGGTACGCATATTTTCCTCAAAGGTCATTGTGCAGATTATTGGCAGAGAACTGTTTTCCTTTGCGGCAAGCACTGCGGCTTTCAGCTCGTAAAGATCGGTCATAGTTTCAAAAACTATGACGTCGGCGTCTTTTCCTGCTAGTACAAGCGCCCTGAATACATCATATGCCTCCTCAAAGGTCAGAGTGCCCGTAGGCTCCAGAAGCTGACCTATAGGACCAATGTCCAATGCTACAAGAGTGTCTGTACCTTCAACTGCCCTGCGGGCGATCTTTATAGCCTCTCCAACCGCCTGTTCAACGGAATATCCGCATTTTACAAGCTTGTGCCTGTTTGCTCCGAATGTATTGGCGTAGATAATATCCGAACCCGCCTCGACATACTGTCTGTGAATATCGTAAAGCCAATCAGGCTTTTCAATATTAAGCGCCTCGGGAGTTTCTCCCATTTTCAGACCCTTTGCCTGAAGCATAGTACCCATTGCGCCGTCAAGTATAATAAATTCCTTTTCATTAAGAAGTGTTTTAAAATCCACAGTGCTCGCCCCTTTTCCTGTATTGACAGACGTCCCGCATATTGCAGGCTGCACAGCCTCGTCTGCCCCTTGATATTTCATTTTCCGACAGCCCGATAATAGCAGTCACAGATTTTCTCGGAGTCAGTATATTGTTTTCTGTCGCATTTAAACCAATGCGCCTTTGTGCGTCAAGTACGGTAAGAAAGTCACGCTGAACTTCAATAGGCAGGTCTCCGTAGCCCGGAGAAAACCTCCATGTCTGATTATATGAAGCCAGTTCGTTTTTCACTAGCTCGTCCACATGATCGCATACCTGCTCCACTGCGGCACTGGCAAGAAAATCGGTCATAACCGCCTTTGTCATATCGATTGCTTCAAGCTGACGTATAAGCATATCCGCTCCCGCCGACAGCGTAGCCGCAAACAGTACGCATTTGTCACAGCCGTTAAGGTGAGAGCATATATCACTGCCTTTAAGTGTAAGAGTGGTCCCGCAGACAATAATCTCGTTATCTCCCCGCTCGATATTGAACAGCTTATATATGAAATTCGGCTTTATTACTGCAAGCAGATTTTTCTCGCACTCATCGAGCATACTCTGAACCTTTTCATCGGGAGCGTTCTTACCGTATCCCATATAACGCAGAGCCTCGCTCTGATTGAGTTTTTCAAGCTTCAAGACTTTCACCTCCGTATTTAATTTATTATAACATATTATAACTGATTTTACAATATAGATAACAAAAATTTCACGCAAATCAATTTTCACCAATCACTCTCAAAATGGAGTGAGAATCAATCA
>CAYNPW010000069.1:0-11776 GCA_964399215.1 uncultured Ruminococcus sp.
TGATTGATTCTCACTCCATTTTGAGAGTGATTGGTGAAAATTGATTTGCGTGAAAAAAGTGTGATTTCGGTTGACTTTAAAGGCTTAATATGTTACAATGTTAATAGCTAATTATGAATTTTCTGTGGGAGGTATCGGCATGAGCCGCAGAACTGACAAAAGTATACAGATATTCCGATCTATGTTCACTCTCAGAAACGATATGGCGTCTTATGAGGAAATTGAAAATACCATTGTTTCGGGGTCTAAGCTACAGGGAACAAACGCTTGTATTCTTATACTTGCAATACTGGTGGCGTCAATAGGTCTTAATATGAATTCCACTGCAGTAATTATCGGAGCAATGCTCATCTCTCCGCTTATGGGCGGAATTACTGCTATTGCTTACGGATTTGCCACAAATAATATGGGGCTTGCCAAATGGTCCGCTTTCAGACTGAGCATTCAAGTCATTATCAGTATCGCTGCATCAGGTGTATATTTTGCGATCTCTCCTATGAATGCGCCTTCAAGCGAGCTGCTTGCCCGTACAAGTCCTACGGTGTGGGATGTGCTTATCGCGGTCTGCGGCGGACTGGCAGGTATAATCGGTCAGACACGTAAGGAGAAAAGCAACGTTATCCCCGGCGTGGCTATAGCTACGGCTCTTATGCCGCCGCTGTGTACGGCGGGATACGGACTTGCACATTTGCAGCTTTCATACTTTCTGGGAGCGCTGTATCTGTTTTTTATAAATGGATTTTTTATTTGTATTACTGCAGTTATCGTGCTTAAATATCTGCGTGTACCTCAGTATACGGAGCTAAGCAAAAAACAGCTGTCCAAAATTCACAGATCAATGGCTTTGGTGGCGGTCATCACTATGCTCCCAAGCGTTTATCTTGCTTATGATATTGTTTCAGATACCATTGAAAACAATAACGCGGAAAATTACATAAAAAATGAGTTTGTGTTTGACGGTACTCAGGTGGTGCAGAAAAACATTGATATAGATAACGATACTATTGAGGTATCGCTTATTGGCAAGAGCATTGATTCGGAAACAGAGGAAACCTTGAAAAGCAAGCTGAGCGAATATAATCTGTCTAGCTATAAGCTCACCATTACTCAGACCACAGTTGAAAGCGGAATAACTGCCGAAGAAGTTCAGGCAATGCTTGACAGCTATGACAGTACCGAGGAAGAGGTAAGAGTCGAGGACATATTGCTCCAGAAGGAAAATGAGGATCTGAAGGAAGAAAACGAACAGCTAAAACAACAGGTGGAGAACCTTCAGGGAAGTATTGATTCCGTCAAGGAGCAGTCGATCGACGTTAAACAGTTATCCTCTGAGTTAAGCGCGCTTAATGGGAAAATCAAGGGTGCGGCCGCATCATATACCGACGTTTATTTGGATAATAAGAATGTTACCGAGAATAAGGCGCTGGTCACCCTGCTGGTTTCGGAAAATCTGAAACAGACAGAATTGGATATTATCAGAAACTGGCTTATTCAAAGGCTCTCAAGCGACAATGTCGTACTTTTACAGCAGAAATATTCCGATTATACGGGCGAGACAACCGAAAGTAAAACAGATACGGAAAATAAGTCCGATAATTCGGAAAACCCGGATAACAGCAAGGCAGAATAATGTAATATGATGTAATAAATGTGTAATTGACATTTTAAGACAGCGGGTCTATAATTAAATCAGTAATAAATAAAAACCTATAAAAACAAAAGAAAAGAGGGTGCAATTATGGCAAAAATCAAGGTTGTGACAATAGGCAGACATTACTGCTCGGGCGGAAGCGACATAGGTAAAATGGTAGCGGAGCGTCTTGGCGTCAAGTGCTACGATAGGGAGATCGTGGAAATGGCGGCTGAGCGAAGCGGCATTTCCATGGAGGATATAAGAAAGTACGAGGAAAGTATTCTCAATCCGCTTAAAACTCCTATAAGTCTTTTCGGCAGGGAAAAAGAGGATATTACTGAGAAAATCTTTGCTGCCGAAACTGAGGTAGTAATGGAGCTTGCAGCCCGCGAAAGCTGCGTTATTGTGGGAAGATGCGCAGATTTCATTCTTAAAAACAAGGTCAAGACGCTTAATGTGTTTATTTACTCCTCATTGGAGAAACGTATGGAAGCAGCCAGAACAAAGCACAATATTCCAGAGGAGGATATTGAAAGCAGGCTTAAAAAGTACGATAAAAAGCGTGCGGATTACTACAATGCCAACACCAATAAGAAGTGGAGCGAAAAGGCAAGCTATGATATGTGCCTTGACAGCGGAAAGCTTGGCTTTGAACTGTGTGCCGATATAATCGCTCAGGCAGTAAAGGTATCAAAATAATGGCTAAGGAAAAGGACATTAAAACCAACGCTATGCGTATTCTCGACAGAAACAAGGTAAGCTATAAGGTAAATACCTACGAATGCGGCGAGTTTATCGATGGTATCCACATTGCGGATATGCTGGGACAGGCTTATGAAAGCTCCTTTAAAACGCTGGTAACGGTGGGCAGAAGCGGAGGATATTTTGTGTTTGCCATTCCTGTGGACAAGGAGCTCGATCTGAAAAAGGCGGCTAAGTCGGTGGGTGAGAAATCTGTGGAGCTTATCCACGTTAAGGACATAAACAAGGTGACGGGCTACATACGGGGCGGATGTACTCCGCTGGGTATGAAAAAGCAGTATCCTACGGTGGTGGACAAAACGGCGGAGCTTTTTGACGAAATAATCATAAGCGGCGGACGGATAGGTTCGCAGATAATGATAGCTCCCGACGATCTGATAAGGGTCACGGGCGGAAAGTTTGAGGATATTGTAATATTAAATTAAATAGGTGAGTGGGTGTTTATGTTAATGTTACTGAATGGAGCAAAGTCATAGACTATATAAAAGTATCAGATTTAAGCAGGACTTGACCTCATAGTGAGCAGGTCCTGTTTTTATTTGTACAAATCGACAGCTAAAACCTTTTCTGAAAACATTTACATCAAGCATAGCTCCGAAGTTTATGGAATGTGTTTACAAATGTGATTTTATGTGTTACAATACAAGTACTGAGTGGATTATTTTTGAAGGGGAAATAATTATGAATTTTAAAAATTATATCAGACGTGCTGCCGCTGCGGTTTGTGCGGCAATATGCGCAGTGACAACAATACCTGCCGTTACTTTATATGCGGCGGAGATGAAATATGAGGCTGAAAACGCGGTTCTGTCGGGCATGAGCGTGGCAAGCGGTTCATCTTATTCAGGCGGAAAATATGTGACCATGCAGCAGAGCGGAAGCTGTACCTTTACGATCGAAGTTGAAAAGAGCGGAATGTATGACTTCAATTTTGTCAGCAGCGGCGTGGGAGGAGATAAAACCAATAACGCAGCACTTGACGACGAAAGCATCGGAACCTTTACATCTGTGAAGGACAAACTGGGAGACGCTAAGATATACTCCGTTTATGTTGAAAAGGGTTCTCATAAGGTAAAGGTCACGCCCAGCTGGGGCTGGATAAATCTTGACTGCCTTATTATTACAGAATATTCTGCCGATAAAGATTACTATAACGTTTCCACTGAGCTTATCAACTCCAATGCCTCTGAAAACGCTCAGAGACTTATGAGCTTTCTGGCGGACAATTACGGAGAGAACGTTATCTCGGGTCAGCAATGCGACAATGGAATTAACGGAAACGAGTTCAGAGCTATAGAAAATCAGACAGGTAAAACTCCCGCTTTGCTGGGAATGGATCTTATGAGATATACTCCTACAAGAGTAAGTAAGGGAGATTCCTGCAAAACGGTAGAGAATGCAATAGAATTCTGGAATAACGGCGGAATAGTGAGTTTGTGCTGGCATTGGAACGCTCCCGACAAATACCTTAAATCCGGAACGGATGAAAACGGAAATCCTCGCTGGTGGGGAGGTTTCTACACCAGTAATCTCAATATGGATTTCTCAGCTATTATGGACGGTCAGGATAAAGAGGGATATGATCTGCTAATGGCAGATATCGACGCTATTGCTGTACAGCTTAAAAAACTTCAGCAGGCTGATGTTCCCGTGCTGTTCAGACCTCTTCATGAGGCGAGCGGAGGCTGGTTCTGGTGGGGCTCAGACGGCAGCGAGCCCTACAAAAAGCTGTGGAGGCTCATGTATGACAAGCTTACCAACGAATACGGACTCGACAACCTTATCTGGGTATGGAACGGTCAGAGCAAGGAATGGTATCCCGGAGATGAGTATGTTGACATTATCGGTGAGGATATTTATCCCGGCAGCAGAGTTTATAATCCGCAGTCCTCAAAATTTATTGAGGCGGCTAATTATACGGATATTTCCAAAATCGTAGCTTTGTCGGAAAACGGCTGTCTTTTTGACGTTGATAAAGCATTGTCAGCAGGCACGGTATGGAGCTGGTTCTGTGTATGGTCTGGTGAATTTTGCAGCAGCGGAACTTCCATTTCAGAGACATATACGGAAAAGTCAATGTGGAGCAAGGTTTACAATCATGAGAACGTGATCACCCTGGACGAAATGCCGGACCTTACAACCTATCCTTATCCCGGAGAAAATGCAAAAGGAAGTATAAGCGGTACGGTTTCGATCAAGGATACTATCGGGGCGTCTCCCGAACAGGTAACAGTATCAGTTACAAAGCAGGGCGCATCATCTCCTGTTTATCAGAAAACGGTCAATAAGGGCAGTTATACAGTACCCGACCTTGCTGCAGGAAAGTACACGGTAACATTTTCAGCCGACAAGTGCGTAGAACGCAGCTACAGTATAAATGTCACCGCAAACGGCGCTGACCTCAACGGAGAGCTTTGTCTGATCGGCGACATAAACGGCGACGGTAAGATCACCACTGCCGATGTGGGATTAGCAAATTCGCACGTCAGAAATGCCAAAGCAATTACTGACAGTTATAAATTCAAATGTGCTGATATAAACGGAGATGGAAAAATTACTACGGCAGATGCGGGACGGATCAACGCTCATGTGAGAAATGCAAAGAATTTATGGTAATACAGCAGGGGACGCATTATTATTTTACGTCCCCTGCTTCGTGCAATATAAGCAAGTTTGTACTGTTATTTTGTTTTTATGCTATTGACAAATAATGAAAATCGTGGTATACTAATATGCAAAGTAAGCTTTGCATATTGGTGATGAACAGAAGAAAGGAAAATATTTATGAAAAGTACAAAATTTGCAGCCGTTCTTGCGGCTGTCGCTATGAGTTTGAGCGTGTTTGTTTCCTGCGGCGGTGATGTAGACAGCTCTTCTTCAAAGGCTGAGGAGGAAAGCTCATCGGCTGAGACTACTGCAAATACGTCCTCTGCGGCTGATGAGAGCAGCGTGACAGAAACGCAGTCTTCGGAAAGTTCTGAGGACAGTGGGACTGAAGACGAAGATAACAGCGGCGGGACATCGGATATTACTCCTGCCATGTGGACTGTAACGTCTCCTGACGGAGCAACTATGACAATGCTTGGTTCTATGCATGCTCTGAGTGATGAGGATTATCCTTTGCCGGACGCTATAACGGACGCTTTTAACTCCGCAGATATTCTTGCGGTTGAGTGCGATACAGACAACGCAAGCTCTCTTACTTATCAAACCGCATTACTAAAATCTATGACATACGACGACGGAACGACTTTAAAGGATAACATTTCCGAGGAGGCTTACAGCGCTCTTAACAGCTATCTTGGTACATATGGACTGACTGTAGACTTATTTGCTTCATATAAACCCTGGGCTGTAGCAAATACTGTTGATACAATGCCTATTCTTTACTCCGGACTTAGCGCAGATCTGGGTATCGACGGTTATCTTATATCACAGGCAAAAGAGAACGGTAAGGAGATATATGAAGTTGAATCCGTTGATTTTCAGATAGACCTGTTAATGAATTTTTCTGAGGAATACTATGATCTAAGCTTCCGTTCCTTGGCAGAGGAGACCAAGGATACTCAAGTCGATGCACTTATGGAGCTTTATGAGATATGGAGGACAGGAGATATTCAGTCTTTTGAAGAAATGTTTGAAAGCGAAGATGTTAACGGATTGGAACTTACTGATGAAGATTACGCGGTTATTGAGGAATACAACGATCAAATGCTTTATGACAGAAATATCGGAATGGCAGAAGCGGTAAAGGAACTTCTTGCGGATAATAAAAACGTATTTTATGTAGTAGGCGCGGCACACTATATAGGAGATGGCGGAATTATCGATCTGCTTGAAAAGGACGGCTATACTGTTGAAAGAGTGGAGTACTGACTGGTATTACCGGCAATATGATAAAATAAACTTATTTGGAAAACCGCAAGCTATCTGCTTATTCAGATAGCTTGCGGTTATTTTTATATGGATTTCATACAAGCAATATGCACGAATTCCTATGCATCCGATTTATTGTCAATCAAATTTCATAGACATGTTATAAAGCGATCCGTTTTTATAATTAACAGTAACATCTGATATCGCTTCGCCTGCTATTTCAATGTCATACCAGATAAGACTCTGCATTTTATCGTAATTTCCGCCTCCCACGTATTTAACCTCAGAAATTATAGGAGTGCCTAAGATATAGGCAATCTCCTGAGGAGTTGAGTCTTTAGTTATACCTAAGAGAGAAACGTCAATATCTTCAGATGTGAATTCAATATAAGTATGCGCAAGATGTTTTTCGTTTCCGTTATACCAGGAAAATGAAAGGGCATTCCATAGTGATGATATTTTTCCGTATTCCAAACTCCGAGAGATCGCGGTACTGTCTATTACGGGTTCTTCGGTGATAATGCTTTTTATATCTTCAGCAATCGTATTTGAGGTTAAATTCACCTCATAATCTTTGTAACCGGCGGTTATGGTATCGGGATAGTGCGGTTCCGATTCAAGGTCTAGGTCTGACATATCATATTTAAAACGCGAATTTGATTCGCCGTCATATTCAGTTTCCGATACAGGTGAGACTTCTTCTGCTGCGCTTTCCTGAGAAACTTCTGTTTTACTGTCGTTTTCCTCAATATAGGATACAATGCTGTTTTTTTCGGCGTCAATTTTTTCGCTATAGGAAATGTCGGTATTTTTTATTTCGGTTTCATTACTGCTTGTAAGCATAACGCCTGCGATGATACCTCCTCCCACTACTGCAACAGCTATAACGCCTGCGATCACTTTTGATTTTACTGTACTAAACATCTTTTTAACTCCGTTCTCCGCTGCTTTGGCGGCTTTATTTGCAGGGAGTTTTACGTTTGAAAATAAATCGGGATTAAGCGGCGGAGCTTCAAGGCTGTCTGCTTCAGCTTTAAGCAGACGTGTTAAGAAAGGTATTCCCACTATCGCGTGTAACCTATCGTCATTTTTATTCTCATAATCCAGTACTCCTTTCTTGATCTTAGCTCTTGCCGTACTGAGACGATATGTGACAGTTCCTGTGGGGCATTTCATTATTTCGGCAATCTCGGCTGCAGACATTCCGTTAAAGTAATATAAGATCACCGTCTGATATTGAGCCTCTGACAGAACGCTTTGCATGATTTCCATTACGGTCTGCCGTTTTTCTGAATCGGTCACATAATCTTCAGCTAGAAAGCATTCATCTTCTTCAGGCTGAATCTTTTCCAGAGCCTCATCGTCAAGAGGCTCTGGGACTTTCTTTTTAAGGAAATCCTTGCATTTATTGACGGCGATTTTGTTAAGCCAAGACGAAATTTTGCTCTTGTCCTTCAGCGAATCAATTTTTTCAAGTGCAGAGAGGTAGGTTTCCTGCACCATATCTTTTGCGTCGTATTCGTTTTTCACAAAACTTAGACAGGTGAAATAAATTGATTTGCCTGTTAATTTGTATAGCTGTTCAAATGCCTTCATGTCACCCTCAGATACGCGAAAAGCCAGTGTTTGTAAATCTTCTGTCATTATTGCTCCTCCGTTGCAGAAATTTTCAAGCGTTTTTGCCCGCATAATTATGACGATTTAAAAATCAATTTTGTTGGGATAATTATATCACAGAAATGGAATATTTTCAATATATACAGCATCTGATCCGGCTCTCGTTGGGCTTTTGTCATAACCGCTAAAAAGTACGCATATATTTTATTACATAAAAATGTATTGGGGTGTGAATAATGATTAAATCCGACAAGGAGCGGGCGGTGCTTTTCGGGGAGTATATGGTATCCCGAAAGGCAACCGTCCGTGCTACCGCAAAAGCGTTCGGCGTGAGTAAGTCCACGGTACATAAGGATCTGTCCGAACGTCTGCCGAAGCTTTCCCCCGCTCTTTACGGCAGAGTGAAAGCAATACTCGAGGAAAACAAACGAGAGAGACACATAAGAGGCGGACTTGCAACAAAGCACAAATATGAAAAACAGCACTCAATGAATTTGCAGGAAAATTAATATAAAAGCCCCTTTCGGTATTATCCGAAAGGGGCAGTTTCGTAATATATCATTAGCTGTTTGTGCTTTTTAGTACTACAGCAAAGGTTTTTACAATGATTTTTAAATCTGTCAAAAACGAGCGGTCAACTATGTATTTCAGGTCATAGTAGTTAGCCATTTCCTGTGAAAGATCGTTCTTGCCATTTATCTGCCAATAGCAGGAAAGTCCGGGCTGTACCAGAAGTCTTTCCTTTGGCAGCTTGTCCTGTTCATTGGGAACGAATGGTCTGGGTCCCACAACAGACATATCGCCTTTGAGAATGTTGATAAGCTGAGGCAACTCGTCAATGGAGCTTTTTCTGATAAATTTACCCACAAAGCCCAGAATTCTCGGATCGTCGGAAATCTTGAAGTTTACGCCGTTATCTTCATTTTTTGCCATAAGCTCAGCTTTTCTTTCCTCGGCGTCCTTGTACATAGAACGAAACTTGTACATTTTAAACAGCTTGCCGTCTTTTCCTACTCTGTATTGCATGAAAAACGGATTACCGGGATCTCGTATTATTATAAGTACACTCACTGCTATAAGCAGCGGAGAAAGCACTATGAGAGATAGCAATGAGAGAACAATATCAGCAATGCGTTTCACAGCTGTGAAAACAGGCTTTTCCTTATATTTAAACTTTAACGCAGGCGTTTTTGTAGACGGTCTGCGTGCTGATATATCAAAATTGATCGTTTTTATCACATCTGAAGCATTTATGTAATCTTTTCTGTCAGGAGTTCCCTTAGCAGCCTGTATATCGGTCATTAAAATTCCTCCCATTTAAAACAATTGAATTTCTGTCACTTATTTATCACAATATTATTATAGTACCTTTTACAAATAAAGTCAATAGTAATCACGCTGTTTGCTTTGTTTTTTGTTACTAATGCTAATTGTTTTTTTTAGAAAACGTTTGACTTTGTCATATTGACGATGCTTTTTTACAAGTATTTTACATAAGGATATTCTTGATCATCCATAATGGATCGGATAGAATCCGGCAGAGGCGCTTAAAAGTCAGCCTTGGGAAATTTATTGTGAAAAATGCGGTAAAAGGGCTTGACCTCGGGGGAAAATAGTAGTAAAATAATAATATGATATTTTATTGAAAGGATATGTTATATAATGGCAAACTTTATAGTAGAAACATCTGCTAGACACGTTCATGTTACTAAGGAGACCCTCGAGATATTATTTGGAAAGGGTAAGGAACTTACTAAGAAAAAGGATCTTTCACAGCCCGGTCAGTTCGCATGTGAGGAGAGAGTAACTGTTGTAGGTCCTAAGAAGGAGCTTGCAAACGTATCTATCCTCGGACCTTGCAGAAGTGCAGACCAGATAGAGCTTTCGGCTACAGACGCTCGTTCGATCGGCATTGCCGCTCCTATCAGAGAGTCGGGAGATGTGGCAGGCTCTGGAGCCTGCAAGCTTGTAGGTCCCTGCGGCGAGGTTGAAGTAAAAGAGGGCGTTATCGTAGCGAAAAGACACATTCACATGACTCCTGAGGACGCTGAGGCTTTCGGTGTCACAAACGGCGAGATCGTAGCTGTAAAAGTTGAGTCGGCTGACAGAACGGCAATTCTCTGTGACACAGTCGTAAGAGTAAGTCCGTCTTATGCGCTTGCAATGCATATCGATACTGATGAGAGCAACGCAGTCGGTGCAGGCAGAGAACAGTATGGCGAGATCGTAAAGCTTTAACAGAATGTAAATATATGACAATGCGGCGCATATCTGTCAGGACTATACAGATATGCGCCTATATTTTATAAAGAATAGCCGAAAGATGTATTATCAGACCGTAATTTTGTACAGAAATACCTATCTGTACAATTAATTTCCTGCTAAATATGAAAAAAACGCAGAAAATCCCAGAAAAACGCTTGCAATTATGTACAAGCTGTGGTATAATAATCTCAATAATTATACAAGATGTATAATTTATCCTTAAACGTATAAGAAAAGGAGCGCCCGAATATGAGATGTCCGTTTTGCAATCATGAGGATACAAGAGTTATAGATTCACGCCCAAGCGAGGGTAAAAAGAGAAGAAGGCGGGAGTGTCCTAAATGTTCCCGGCGTTTTACAACTTACGAGGTTGTGGAAAAGCCTTCGCTTATGGTTTATAAAAAGGACGGCTCCTTTGAACTGTTTGACAGGCAGAAGCTGATAAAGGGTCTCCAGTCGGCAATAAAAAAGCGTCCTGTCAGCGTAGAGCAGATCACTGCGCTTGTTGACAATATTGAAAACACCTATGCAAATAAAATGCAGACTGAAACCACTACCAGCGAGATCGGCGATATGGTTCTTAAAGGGCTTAAAAATCTCGATCATGTTGCCTATGTGCGTTTTGCCTCGGTTTATAAGGATTTTAACGATGTAAACTCTTTTATCCAGATCATTTCGGAACTTAAATGATCTGAAATTTATACTCCGCACAAATCTACGCTCTGATTTGTGCGGAGTAGCTTTATAAATCAATAATAACGATCCTTCCTTTGGAAAGAGTTTTTGGCAAATCAATAATACGCTGATTCTCCGAACCTCTGAACGCGAGTGAAATATTCTTCTGTTCTTCGATAAACTCGCCGTCCACCAGAACGTCTATCAGGGAAAGAAATTCGTCAGTGACCTCGCACCTTGCTCTGCTGTCTGACAGCAGAGCTGTTTCCAGAGTGTAGCCCGTGTAGCACCAGATATTTTTATGCGGATAACGCTCCCTGACCTTTTTCAGAAAGGGGAGCAGGGCGCGCTGATTGTCCGCCTCCATAGGCTCTCCGCCCAGCAGGGTAAGTCCGTCGATATAATCGGGGGCAAGCATTTCAAGGAGCTGATTTTCCGTGTCCTCTGTAAAAGGCTGACCGTAGCCGAAGTCCCACGTCATAGGGTTAAAGCATCCCTTGCAGTGATGAGTGCAGCCCGAAACGAACAGCGTTACCCGCACTCCCAGTCCGTTGGCTATGTCGTAGTTTTTTATTTCGCCGTAGTTCATTTTTACGCACCTCATATCTTATGACAAAAGGTACAAAATCAGTGTTTTGTACCTTTTGATGTAATTGTGTATTCTTTTGCAAAGTGTTTCTGCGGTAAATCGGGATTTATTTACTTGAAAAATCTCCAATCTTTCCGAGATGTTTTCCTATGCTATGATACATACCCGAATATATCACAGGGTTAAGTTTTGTTAAATCAATATCAAAAGTATCTGCGCACTCAAGCTGTTCATCTATTTGAACATTCTTTATTCGACAGAAAAAAGTAGTAGATTTCCCTGTATTAATGGATTTCACCACTTCACATTCATATATCCATCGACTTGCGTCCAGAATGGGAACATCTAAAATCTCACCT
>CAYNPW010000070.1:0-11681 GCA_964399215.1 uncultured Ruminococcus sp.
TGAAAATAGATCACGGTCTGCAAAGATAGCCTTGCGGATTATCTATGCTGTAACAAAAATGAGAAGCGGTATGCGTTGGTAACGGCATAAAGGCGGTCTGAGCAGATTCAGGCCGCCTTTTTTCTATTCGGCAAATGTGATGAACAGATGAAATTTGGGTGAATGTCCACAAGGGTATTTTTAGAAAAACAATGTGTTTCATCAGTAAAATCAGGCTTTTCGGGCTTTCACATTCCAATTTTTATAAACACCTCTTGTTTTTCCAAAGTATAGGAAACAAGGCGATTTCTGCAAATAAAAATGTCCACAATTGTGGACGGCGAAAATTTGCAATTTCCGGCGAAATGGTTCATAATAGAATAGAGCGCTTTGCAGCGATATAGCGTTCTATTACAGTGAGCCTTACTGCGCAGGGGGTTACTCGATCACTGTATGGGAACTGAATATGGAACGGTCAAATGGACGAGTAATGTTTGATTGTCGGACGGGTATCTGCCGAATGACAACCTTATTGTGTCCATTTGTGTTTTCCCGTCTGACGGAAAGGACGGGAATAATTATGAGCAAAAAGAAAACAGATCCACGCATTCCATTATTCAGAGAACGAAAAGAACCGAAGAATAAGGATAAATTCATCTACGGCACTGAGAATGACGAAGAAAAGCGAGAGGATACCTTTGAACTGGCGTTTGGCAGATACCTGTCTGACAGCGGACGGAATAATAAGAAGGTTTCTACTCGGACGCTCTCTTTTCTCACTGGTATCTCCAAGAGTGAGATCCACTATTACCTTCACGGAGAGAGAAGAATTACATATGAGCTGCTGTGTGCCGTCTGTATCGCACTGCGACTTCCTCTGAGCCGACAGGAGCATTTATTCCATAAAGCACACATCATGTATCCGTGTTCTGAACCTTATCCCAGCGAACGTGATGAGATCATCAGGTATCATCTTGAACACTGTTCCGATCTGGAGAGGGTAACTGTACGCTCCTGCAATGATGAGCTTATCAGGAACAACTGCGATCCTCTCAACGAGCTGACCTCTGATAAGGAGGACAGCAAGTAATGGGAAGATTTATGTATGTTCATTTCGGTGATGAAGTTCCCCGTAAGATAGAAGTGGAGTACAATAAACTTCTGCGGAGAGAGCAGTATCTCAGGGAGCGTGATGCTGAGAACGGGCTTATAGATATAGTGGACTTCGATGATGTGCTTGAGCTTCAGCCTGATCCTGAAAGTCTGCCCGTAAGCGAATATGAAGCAGAAGAAAAGAAACGGCATGACAGCAGATTGGACTATCTTCCGACCGCTATGGAACTTCTCAGGTCTGAAAATCCGGAGGGTTATGCGCTTATCAAGGACTATTTTTACAGTGAGAAAAAGGTCAGCCTGATGTTCCTCGCCAGCAAGTACGTCATAACCTTTGAAGCAGTGCGGTACAGACTTGACCAGGCAAAAGCCATGCTGAAAGAATACATCATTCTGCACGAAAATAGATGATAAAAAATATGCAAAATGCCGATTTTTTCTTTTTCAATGAAAAAGATCTTGAAAATCCACCCCAAAAACGAAAAATCCTCGGTAGATGATTAGAGAGGGAAAACGATGAGTGCAGACTCAGACGTGTAATGACCTCTCTTATCCTCCTTCTTTTACGAAGGGCTGACCAATGAGTTTAGGGAACGGTGCAGCTTCTTTGTCCATTTTCAGGCTGTGCCGTTTCCAAAGATTCGCTTTTCTTTCATTTTTTCGATGCTCTATCGAAATACCTTTCACTGAGACAGCAGAGATGCTGTCGGGAGAGCCTGAGCCTGCGGCTTGGGTTCTGCCTAAAACATCTCTGAATGCGACAGTTCCATTTCTCCTATTTTCATATTGGCAGATAATACTGCCACTCCTGCATCGGGGACGGTTTTCCGTTCCTGACAGATCAGGAGTACATCACAAACAAAAACACCGACAAGACAGAGAGAGGGTGTTCTATATGAATGAGATCACAATCGCTGTGAAATATGATAATGATAATCCAACCGTCAGCGGACGGGAGCTTCACGCTGCTCTTGAGGTCCGGACGCAGTATTCAATATGGTTTGATAGAATGTGCGAATATGGCTTTTCAGAGGGAATAGACTATTATTCTTTTTTGAATAATAGGTCGGACGGACTCGCAGGAAAGCCGAGAACAGACCATCAGCTCACCATTGATATGGCAAAGCAGCTCTGCATGATTCAGCGTACTGAGATCGGCAAGTGCTGCCGTGAATACTTCATAAATCTTGAAAAACAATGGAACAGTCCCGATGCGGTCATGGCAAGAGCATTACAGATCGCAGACAGGAAACTGGAGCTTGCAAAACAGCAGAATGGCAGCCTGATCGAAACAACTGCTGTTCAGGCAAAGCAGATAGAGGTCATGAAGCCGAAAGCCGACTACTGCGACATGGTGCTGCATTCCGAAGGGCTTATGCCCATAACCACTATTGCTAAGGACTATGGCAAGTCTGCGAAATGGCTTAACAAATGGCTTCATGAACACGGCATACAGTTTAAGCAGGGGCAGATATGGCTTCTGTATCAGAAATATGCAGACAGAGGCTATATGAAGTCAAAGACACACACTGTTTACGATAAGAACGGCGATCCTACTGCCAAAGTTCATTCCTATTGGACGCAGCAGGGGCGTATCTTCATCTATGACCAATTAAAGAGAGAGGGTATCCTGCCCCTTATCGAGCAGGACGATAGCTGAAACGCTGTCGAGAGTATCCGTTCATCGGGTACTGCCTATGGTGCTTCACACACCTCCTTGTTTTGAACGACGGCTGATGTGCCGTCGGGAGCTTCTATTCCTCGGAGTAGGAGCTGCCAACAGTACATCAATCTTTGGGCATAAAAATAACCGACAGACAATGTACGCTGACCGTTACGGTCGGCTCAGTATCTTGAAAACTGAATATGAAACATCTACGCTAATTTGTTTTCTTTTTCTCCTGAGAGATAGGAGGAGGTTTTATGGCGAGCAATGAGGATAAGAAGGATATTGCGAACAAACTGCGGAAGTATCCGCCTGTTCTGACCGTGAAAGAGGTATGTGAGATCTTGCATTTCGGGACTACCAAAGTTTATGGTATGATCGGAAGCGGAGAGATCAGGCGTATCGAACACAGCGGTCGGCATATCAGGGTGCTGAAAGCGGACGTAATTGAGTTCTTAATTGCGCACAAAAATGACGGTTAAAAGCCGGACATTGCGCCGAAAATCGGAGAATTGCGGTTCAATAGTCTTGCATTATATTTGGTTCCGATGTATAATAGAAGAGTCAACAGCAGACTTCTACCGCTTTCAAATCGAAGGAGGAAAATCTAATGAAAGCAAGTCTGCCTTATAAGTACATCACTTCCGTGAAGAACGGAAAACAGTATGTTGTTTTTGACTACAAGGACAGCGAGGGAAAGCGTAAGCGTAAGTGGGTGAATACGGAACTGCCTGAGAAATGCACGAAAAAAGCTCTGAAAGAAGCAGTCGATAAGATCGTTGCGGAGTTTGACGAGCATTTCAGAACAGGATCGCTTGAAAAGCCCAAAAAGTCCAAGTCCATCTCTGCACCTGTTTCTGCGATGAAAGAGCCGTATGCTGTCATGGCTGACACTCCCGAATCGAAAATGACAATGGGTGAATATGTGAATGAGTGGCTGACGGCAATGCGCCCAAACCTTGCAAGAACTACCTATCAGACATATAAGAGTGCCAACAGGCGATTCGTGGATTACCTCGATATTCACTATCCGGGTATCACTCTCGGTGAACTAAGACACAATCACGTTCAGGAGTTTCTCAATCATAAGCTCGATGAGGGCTGCAAGGGCAGTGCGGTGAAGCAGTATTATCTTGCGATACATTCTGGACTTGCCTATGCGGTGAAAATGGAGTATCTGCTTCTTCACCCGATGGATAAGCTCGTTATGCCGAGAGCAGATAAGTATGAAGCTACCTTTTATAATAAGGACGAGCTGAATACGCTGTTTGAGGTGTTCAAGGGCGACAGGCTCGAATTGGTTGTACACATTGCTGCCTACTATGGTCTGCGCCGCAGCGAGGTACTTGGTCTGAGGTGGGATGCGGTCGATTTCAAGAATAAGACGATCACCATTCAGCGTAAGGTCGTGAGCGACTATGACGAGAACGGTCAGAGAAAGCTCTATGTGGAGACAAGGCTGAAAACCAATTCCACCAGAAGAACACTTCCGCTCATACCGCACATTGAGAGAATGCTCCTTGAGAAGAAAGAACTGGAAACACACTTCAAAAAAGTTTGCGGTTCGTCTTATGACAAAGAGTTTGAGGGCTTCATCTGCCGTGACAACTACGGTAAGCTGATCTCGCCTGAGTATGTGACAAGTCGTTTCCATTATGTCATTACCAAAGCAGGACTGAGACATCTGCGTTTCCACGATCTCAGACATTCGTGTGCGAGTCTCTTGCTTGCAAACGATGTTCCGATGAAGGCTATCCAGGAGTGGCTCGGACATAGCAACTATGCGATCACGGCGAACCTTTATAGTCATTTGGAATATAATGCAAAGGTCATTTCTGCGGAGACTATCGCAAGAGTGCTTGACGGTGAAGCAGAACAGCAGAGCAAAGCTCCTGCGGAGACTGCCGAGCCTGAGAAGAAGTCCACAAGGAAAACGTCGGCAAGCAAAAAGTCCGCAGCAAAAACAACAGACAAGCCTGCACCTAAAAAGTCGGGCGGACGAAAAAAGAAAAGCGACACCCCTGCGGTGACAGGAGAATCGCAAACATCAAGATTATAAAATATAATATCGAAAAATTTATAGCGAGAAAAAGAGAACGAAAATTGAGCGATTTTGGTAGAAAATCTGGTAGAAGAAAATCGGATTTCGATAATATATCTTTCTACCACAGTCGATGATAAAACCCATAGATACGGCATTTGGGAGAATAGACATCCGAATTATTCATATAATGTCGTTGACTTAATCAAGACTATGTGATATACTAACAGATAAAAGTGAGAATATGTTCTGATTTGAGGTGAAACTGTGCAGGATATAGAATATTTCTATCGTCATTTCCCCGTACTGGAGACCGAAAGGCTTATTTTAAGAGAGCTTACGGTATACGATGTGCGTGACATAAAAAAATATTCTGCTGATGACAGATTATATACATACTGGGGCAGAAGAATGTCCTATAAGGAACGTGAGCCGTCGGAAATGTTCCGCACTCTGCGAAAGGATAAACAGCCTGACTGCATACGCTGGGGATTGGAAGTAAAAAGCACACACGAAATTATCGGCGAGGTAAATCTGTTCAATATCCAGAACAGCCGTATGGGAGAGATAGGCTACCGTCTCGCTTTTGAACGGCAGAGCAGAGGCTACTGCACCGAGGCTGTAAAGCGTATAATAAAATTTTGCTTTGAGGAGACCTCCCTGCAAAGACTTGAGCTGCGCGAATGGCGTCTAATGAGGCTTCCAACAAAGTGGCTTTGAAATGCGGATTTATAAAAGAGGGCTTTATCAGACAAGGTAAATTTATACATATGTATGCAAACTACAATCTGTACGGACTTCTGCGTTCCGATCTATATGAGGACAGCGCCGCCGATGATGTCAGAACTGAATTCAGCGGCGAAAAGACCACAGAGTACAACTATTGATCTTAAGGAGAACTAAACTATGGCAAAAGTAAAAAGCTCTTATGTCTGTCAGAGCTGCGGCTATGAGACTAGTAAGTGGAACGGAAAATGCCCCGGCTGCGGAGAATGGAATACATTTGAGGAGGTCGAAGTCGCGGTTAAAAGTGCCGCAAAAGCCAGAGCAGGCTCAATAAAGGATATTTCCGACAGCATTGTGAGCGTAGGAAGCGTTGACGCAAGCTACAACGAGGTACGTTACGGCACCGGTCTGCGGGAGCTTGACAGAGTGCTTGGCGGAGGACTTGTAAAAGGCTCCTTAGTTCTGCTTGGCGGCGAACCCGGTATCGGAAAATCGACTATGCTTCTGCAGATCTGCGAAACTATGGGCGACGATCATACTATACTTTATGTGTCCGGAGAGGAATCCATAAGACAGATAAAGCTGAGAGCCAACAGACTTGGAGTAAACAGCGAAAATCTTTATCTTCTTGCTGAAAACGACTGCGAAAAAATATGTGCTGCAATAGTCAAGGAAAAGCCCGAAATAGTTATTATAGACTCCATACAAACTATGAGTATTGCGGAGATCGCCTCTGCGCAGGGTTCTGTGACTCAGGTAAGAGAATGCACAAATCTGTTTATGCGTACCGCTAAATCAGAGGAGATACCGATGTTTATAGTGGGTCATGTAAATAAGGACGGCGCTATCGCAGGTCCTAAGGTAATGGAACACATTGTTGACTGCGTACTGTATTTTGAGGGACAGCGAAATCTAAGCTACCGTATTTTAAGAGCCGTAAAAAACCGTTTCGGTTCTACTAATGAGATCGGAGTTTTTGAAATGGCTGACGTGGGACTGATAGAGGTAGAAAATCCCTCTATGATGATGCTGGAGGGCAGACCCACCGACGTTTCGGGAACCTGCGTTGCCTGCATAATGGAAGGCTCCCGTCCTATTATGGCTGAGGTTCAGGCTCTGGTGTCAAAGAGCAGCTTTTCGGCTCCGAGACGTACTGCAACGGGATTTGATTATTATAGAATGGCTATCATAATCGCGGTGCTTGAAAAGCGTCTGGGCTACTTTTTCGGAGGACTTGACGTGTACATAAATATAGTCGGAGGGCTGAAACTTGATGACATGGCGGCGGACTTATCCGTTGCGCTGGCTCTGTATTCAAGTCTTACGGACAAGATAGTCAACGACAAGACCATTGCCTTCGGCGAGATAGGATTGGGCGGCGAGCTGAGAACTATTTCCCACGCAGAACAGCGTATCGCCGAGGCTGAGCGCATGGGTTTTGAAAAATGCATTCTGCCTGCCCACGCATTAAAAACTATTGATACAAGAAAGTATTCTATTAAAATCGTAGGAGTACGTTCCATAAAAGACGCGTTCAAAGAAATCTGACCTTATTCTGTACCTGAATCTGCAACAAGAATTTGTAAAATTTTCGTAAACTCCAGTAGATTTCTTGACTTTTTTATACAAATATGTTATGATGTTTAAGCCGCATGTTTACGGTATCAAAGAGCGGAATATGTCCGCCGCCGTGCGCAGCGAGTTTTATAAAAAGGCAGGTGCATATATAATGTACGCAGTAATTGAAACAGGCGGAAAGCAGTATCAGGTTAAAGCAGGCGATGAGGTTTTCATTGAAAAGCTCAACGTTAACGCTGAGGACGCTGTAACATTCGATAAGGTTATGGCAGTAGCTACTGACGACGGCATCAAGGTCGGCGCTCCTTATGTTGAGGGTGCGACAGTATCCGCAAAGGTTATCAAGAACGGCAAGGCTAAGAAGATCACGGTTTTCACTTACAAGCCAAAGAAGGGCGAGAAGAGAAAAATGGGTCACAGACAGCCTTATACTAAGGTAGTTATCGAAGTTATCAACGCATAATGATAATTGCAGATTTTTTTCGCGATTCGGAAAACATGCTCAAGGGCTTTCGTATAACAGGTCATGCGGGTATGGCGGATCACGGACAGGACGTTTGCTGCGCAAGCGTTTCATCAGCAGTTATGCTGGCGGCTAATACCGTTACCGAGGCGTTTAAGATAGAAGCTAAGGTTTCGGTGAAGGAAAATGAAATTATGTTGAAGCTCCGGAATGATGAGAATGGCGAGGGTGATAAGCTCCTGTTGGGGTTGCTTACTCATATTTACTTTCTCGTCGATGAATTTTCTGGGCGTATCAAGGTAAGAGTTAACAGCGTTTAACTCCTCAGAATTACATTTTGGAGGTGTAATTAATATGATCAAGATTTCTATGCAGTTTTTCGCTCATAAAAAAGGTATGGGTTCTACAAAAAACGGACGTGATTCAGAGTCCAAGAGACTTGGTGTGAAGAGAGCTGACGGTCAGTTTGTACTGTCAGGAAATATACTCGTTCGTCAGAGAGGTACTCACATTCACCCGGGCGAGAACGTTAAGCGTGGTTCAGACGACACACTTTTCGCTACAAGCGACGGTGTTGTAAGATTTGAAAGACTTGGTAAAGACCGTAAGAAGGTTTCAGTTTATCCACAGGCTTAATTTTGTAACATATACCCTGAGCCTTCTTCGGCTTAGGGTTTTTTGTTAAATAGGGGAAAAGGGGTTATATTATGAATGAAAGTGCAAGGATCAATTCGTCCTTTGCAAAGAATTTTCTGAGTGCGGGAATATCCATAGCAATTATCGTTGCGGCATTGTTTTTTTACAAATCAGCCGTTGGTTATCAAAAAGTTGCCTTTGTGGATAATTATGATAACTGCTCAGTTTCTGTAAATATGGAAACACGCAGAAGCTATTCGAGAAAACTCAGAAGAACAAAACGCTATTACTATGTAAGGGTTGTAAACGCCGAACACAACATCGATTTGAATTATACCTGCTCGCATTCTTTTTATAAGGGCTTTCAGAAGTACAACGGACGAAGAGATGTAAAGCTCAGTTTCTTTGAAAAAGAAAACGGAGAGATATTCCCTGTTTATCACCTCGGATGTGATGAACGTGAGGCGGAAAAAGAGCTGAGAGGAATAGATAGTCCCACAGGTTGGTATATTCTTTACTCCACAGGAGCGATCTTGGCGTTAACTCTCATTTCTATGGGAATCAAGGCAAATCGTACGTCAAAGAATTATATGAATTCGCCCTCAATAAAAACTCCTACAAAGGAACAGCAGGATATGGTCGGTGAGATCGACAGATTGCTTGCACAGGATAAATACGGAAAATACAAAAATCATAAATACAAATAGCAGGAGGTTTGAAATATGTTTGTCGATTCGGCGAAAATATACATTAAAGCAGGCGACGGAGGAGACGGAGCGGTTTCCTTTCATCGTGAAAAGTATATAGCCGCAGGCGGTCCCGACGGAGGAGACGGCGGCAAGGGCGGAGATATTGTTTTCAAGGTTGACGATAATATTTCAAATCTTATTGATTTCCGCTACAAGAAACAGTATGTGGCTGAAAAGGGTCAGAACGGTTCTTCAAAAAACTCTTTTGGAAAAAGCGCGCCTGATCTTGTTATTAAAGTTCCCAGAGGTACTGTGGTAAAGGAGATCTCCAGCGGCAGGATTCTGGCGGATATGTCCTCCGACGAGCCTGTCGTTATCGCTCACGGAGGAAAGGGAGGACGTGGAAACGCACATTTCGCCACTCCCACAAGACAGATACCGAAGTTTGCAAAGCCCGGATTTAAGGGCGACGAATACGAGGTACAGCTTGAACTCAAGCTTATTGCCGATGTGGGACTTGTGGGATTTCCAAATGTGGGAAAATCCACGCTTATTTCGGTAGTCTCTGCGGCTAAGCCTAAGATAGCAAACTACCACTTTACCACTCTTACCCCTGTGCTTGGCGTGGTAAAGATTGAGGACGGAAAATCCTTTGTAATGGCGGATATACCCGGACTTATAGAGGGCGCAAGCGAGGGCGTAGGTCTCGGTCACGAGTTTCTCCGTCACGTTGAACGCTGCCGATTGATAGTGCACGTTGTAGACGTTTCGGGTATTGAGGGCAGAGATCCTGTTGAGGATTTTGAAACTATCAACAAGGAGCTTTCTAACTTCTCGCAGGAGCTTGCCGAGGCTCCGCAGATAGTTGCGGCGAACAAGACCGATATGGCAAGTCCCGAGCAGATAACGGCGTTCAAGTCTTATATCAACAAACTGGGACTCCCCTATTATGAGATCTCGGCGGCTACTACTATGGGCACAAAAGAGCTTACCTACGGTATCTGGGAGAAACTTGAAAAGCTCCCGCCCGTCAAAAAGTTTGAGGCTCAGCCTCTTACCAAGGAAGAGCTTGACGCCAAAATGCTTACCAACAAGGATTTCTCCGTTACGGTTGAGGACGGCGTTTACTTTGTTGAGGCTGACTGGCTGTATGATATTCTCAGAACGGCAAATATGGACGACTACTCGTCATTGCAGTATTTCCAGAATGTTCTTGTATCCGGCGGCATAATTGCCAAGCTTGAGGAAATGGGGATAAACGAGGGCGACACCGTAGCTATATTCGACTTTGAATTTGAGTATGTGAGATAAGGGGGAATTCCAACGGAAATCAAAATGTCCGAACGTGAAGCAAATCAGTACTCCCCTCTTACCCTTGCGTTTATGGGAGACGCCGTTTACGAACAGAAAGTAAGAGAACGGCTTATTCTCGGTCACAATATGCCTGCGAACGCTCTGCATAAGCTGGCGGTTGAAAGGGTTCGTGCAGAATATCAGTCCAAATGCATACTAAAAATCATTGGTGACGGGATATTGACGGAGCGTGAAAACGATGTTTTTAAACGAGGCAGGAACGCAAAAGTCAATCCGCCAAAGCATTCGACAGTCATGGAATACAGAAACGCCACAGGACTTGAATGTCTTTTCGGTTATTTGTATCTTACGGCGGAACACGAACGGATAGAGCAGTTATTTGATATCTGCTGGTCAATGGGAGTTTAATATAATTTTACATAATAAGGAGTGAAATTTATGTCAGGTCATTCAAAATGGGATAATATCAAAAGAAAAAAAGGTGCGACTGACGCGGCACGAGCTAAGGTTTTCACCAAAATCGGACGTGAGATCGCAGTCGTTGTAAAAATGGGCGGCCCTGACCCGGCCGGCAACGCTAAGCTGAGAGACCTTATCGCTAAAGCTAAGGCTAACAACGTACCTAACGACAATATCGACAGAATTATAAAAAAAGCCGCAGGCGACGGAGACAAGAACAACTATGAGCCTATGGTATATGAAGGCTACGGTCCGAGCGGTGTTGCGGTTATTGTTGAGTGTCTTACAGATAACAAGAACAGAACCGCAGGCGACATCCGCCACTATTTTGACAAATTCGGCGGAAATATGGGCACTTCAGGCTGCGTATCCTTCATGTTCTCAGATGTTGGCACTGTAGTTATTGAAAACAACGGCGCTGACGAGGACAAGATCATGGAGGACTGCTTCGAGGCAGGCGCAGACGATTTCAACATTGAGGACGATGTGATCGAAATTTCCTGCGGTCCTAACAATGTGTCAGCAGTAAGAGAGGCTCTAGAGGGTATGGGCTATAAGGTGCTTTCGGCAGAGGCTGAAAAGGTTCCTTCAAACTATACTACTATTGAAGACCCCGAGGCTATGAAAAAAATGGGACTTCTCCTTGAACACCTTGAAGATAACGACGATGTTCAGAACGTTTATCACAACTGGGAAAATATGCCCGTTGAGGACGAAGAAGATTAATTTTAAGCATTTCCGGCAATTTTGTCGGAAGTGCTTTTTTGCATCGTTGAAATCGTTTTACGGTTCTGATATAAAAATTCCCCGAAAAAAATCTTCCCGAGGAATTTCAGTCTGTCAAAAGGGGCTGTTACAGCCTCGGCAGCTCATGATATTCGTGTTTGATTTTAGGTAAAACAAAACCGCCGGAATTTATCCGGCGGCGATACGCCCTGCTTATGCGGAGCGGTCAAGCATTAAACTAGAGCCTGTTGACACTAACGATAAAATGTGATATAATATTAACATGAATAT
>CAYNPW010000071.1:0-11511 GCA_964399215.1 uncultured Ruminococcus sp.
TAGTTTTCATAGACGCTGTACATTTTTCTGTACGAAATAACGGACAGATACAAAAACCGGCGGCGTATGTGATACTATAAGTTCTATGGCATTATATTTATTCAGAAAATCTGCTGTAAAATCTTCATAACTTGATAGTATAATCAGAATGTTGATTTGATATGGAAGTTTGGAGTGATCAATACGGATACAGGATTACTTATCGGCAGGCAGATACTGATAATGTTTATCATACTTGTGATCGGAGCATTCTGCTATTTGAAGGGACTTATCACTAAGGAGGGGACAAGACAGCTTTCCGCTGTGGAATTGCAGCTTGTCAACCCTCTGCTTATTTTTATGTCCTATCAGAAAGAATATAATTCAAAACTGCTTAACGGACTGCTGTGGTCTTTTGTACTGTCCGCAATATCCTTTGCAGTGATGATATTGCTTTCCTATGTTTTTGTAAGTAAGAACAGGGAGAATAAGGAAATAGAACGCTTCGCCACAGTATACTCAAATTGCGGATTTATCGGAATACCGCTTATAAACGGTATATATGGTTCCGACGGAGTGCTTTATCTTACGGCATATGTGACGTTTTTTAATCTTCTTGTGTGGACGCACGGATATATGACAATGAAAGGCGAGCGTGATTTTTCCTCCTTTTTAAAGGCTCTGAAGTCTCCCTCGGTCATTGCGGTGTTTTTGGGACTTATCTGCTATCTGACAAATATCAGGCTTCCCGATGTTCCCGCCTCAGCAATGCAGTATATATCCGATATGAATACCCCTCTCGCAATGCTTATAGCGGGCGCAACTGCGGCACAGACGAATATTTTAAAGGCTATGAAGAAGCCTTCTGTTTATCTTGTATCTTCGCTGAAATTACTCATTTTTCCTGTCTGCGCCTTTGCGGTATGCCGTTTTCTAGGAGCTCCTCGGATAGTTCTTATGACAGTTACCATTGCTGCGGCTTGTCCTGTAGCAACTACGGGTACGATGTTCGCTATACAAATGGATAAAAAGCCCGAGCTTTGCTCGGAATTTTTCACTATCACAACTCTGCTGAGCGCATTGACCTTGCCGCTAATAACAATAGCGGGCACAGCGTTGTCATAGAGAACTGAAAGGCTATAAAAAGCCCTGCAAGCACAGACTGCCTGCAGGGCTTTTCTAATCTGATTGTCCCCTGATGATTTTTTATCTACCCATAGTAATCGGATCATCTCACAAGTTTACTTGGATAAATTTATTATATCATTTAATCAACTAAAAGTCAATGAGAATATTAACTGAATATAAATATTATGTCGAATTTTGTATACATGTCTAAAAAAGCATAACTTTTCACAGCATATTACACAAAAGATCAACGGATCGGCTAATAACGAAATTGACTTACGAAAAAAATTCATTTTTTAAAGGCAAAAGCAATAAGATCAAAAAGATTTCTTTCGTCAAACGCATTTGCGAACCAGCCGCTGTAACAATGCTCGACTTTGAAATATACAGCGTGTCTTCCTGTTATATTTTTTATTCTGGCGGAGTATTCTCCGTCGTGAGCTCCGATTTCAACGCATCCTACATCTTCTCCGTTTTGGTAATCGTCAAGAATGACACGGAGCTTTGAACGGCAGCCTGTTCCCGACACCAATACTGAAAATTCAAGCGTTTTGCTGGAAAAGTCCTCGCCGAAATCAAAGTATTTGTAGCCTATGACTGCTCCGTTTTTAATCTGTGTTACAGGACGTGTAAAGCTGTCCTTTTCGGTAATAAAACATCCGCCTTTCAGCACACAAGCAATTTCAGCAGGAGTGATCTTATAAGGATCAAGCGAATTTTCAAATCCCAGAGAGGTCATCTCAACAGTTGGGATAGTACCGTCGGGAAGTATTTCAATTTTTTCAACACAGGCGCGGCGGGACATTATAGTGCCGTTTGTCATCTTGTGATAGAATATATACCACTGTCCGTTTATACAGCAGATCGAACCGTGATTGTTTCCGCCGGGGTAGTCTACACCATTGTCGATGATATATCCCTTGCGTTCAAACGGCCCTGCGGGACTGTCGGAGACTGCATAGTGTAAACGGCTGCCGCATCTGGGGGAGTAAATGAGATAATATCTGTTTCCCACTTTTCTGGGGGAGCTTGCCTCAAAGAAATCGTCCTCTGCGTTTCCTGCGGGAATAACGTCCTCAATGTATGAGCCTTTCTTTATCTCGTACATATTATCGGCGTTAAGCTCGTTCATGTGGGATCTTTCATATCCATAGTAGATATACGCTCTGCCGTCATCGTCCACCAGAACTCCCGCGTCGTTGAAAATTCCGTCGTCGCCTGCGTCGGAATCGTCATATTTGTATCGGGACAAAAGACGGAACGGACCCTCGGGTCTGTCGCTGACGCTTACACAGCCCTTTGAACCCACAATGTATGTGTAAAGATAATATTTGCCGTCCTTTTCAACACAGTCGGGAGCGTAAAGCTCTCTTTCCGTCCATTCGGAAGTGTCGGACTTATGATCCTCGTCGTCAAGCGTGTGAAAGCTGTCTCCGTGGCATTGCCATTTGTTAAGATCGTTTACGGGAGCGCTCCAAACTTTGAGCTTGAAATCGCAGAACGCGTCTGAGCCTGCTCTGTCGTGAGAGCCGTAAAGATATACTCTGTTCCCGAAAACTTTCGGCTCTCCGTCGGGAATGTATTCCCACAGCGGTAAAAACGGATTTGGCATAGTAAAAACCTCCTTGAAAAAACTTATGTAATATGGTATAATATTGATGTTATAAATAATTATACGGAATTATTCGAGTTTGTCAATACAAAAATATAAGTTATTATATTTTTGCGGCTAGATTATACATATAGGTGATAAGATATGATTTTTGAAAAAGCAGTCAGCACAGATATTAACCGGTTAACCGAATTAAGAATTGCTTACCTGCGAGAAGACATGGGTAAATTATCTGAGGACGATATTAATAAGCTAAAAAAGGGCTTACCGAATTATTTTGAGCGGAATTTGAATAACGATCTCATAGCTTACGTTGCCAGATCAGAGGAAGAAATTGTGGCATGCGCTTTTTTGCTTATTACAGAAAAACCCATGAGCCCGTCTTTTATTACGGGGCTGACAGGTACTGTTCTGAATGTGTATACAAAGGTTGAACACCGACATAAGGGTTATGCACGAAAACTAATGGAGATGTTAATATCAGACGCTCAAAAAAGAAAGTTAAGCGTGATCGAGCTTAAAGCAACGGAAGCCGGATATAACTTATACAAGTCTGTTGGATTTAAAGATGCAATATCAAAATACCATTCTATGAGCTTGTATTTAAAATCCGATATGTAAATAATAAAAAGGAGCTTTATTATGACAGTAACATTTGAAAACGATCGTCTCGTAATACGTTCGGGAAACTCACAGACATGGATAGAGCCTTGGGGAGAAAGCTCACTGCGCGTGAGAATGTCCGCAGATCCGCAAATGGACAGTCACGACTGGGCTTTGGACGAGCCTGTAAAAGAATGCGCGGCGCAGTACAGTACGGAAACTGTTGACACTACCGATCCGTGGTATAAGTCCGACGAATTCAAACAGTATCATTCGTCAGGTACAAACCACTACCTCACCAACGGAAAAATCACCGCAAGGGTCAACTGCGAGGGCTGGATAAGCTTTTTCAATCAGAAAGGGGAGCTTCTGACCGAAGAATACTGGCGTAACAGAAACCGTATCAACCGCTACTGCGTTCCGCTGAGAGTTGACGCAAGAGAGCTGAAATGCCGCATCGGGTCTTCCGACTATGAGCTTTTCGCAAGGTTTGAGGCTTTCGACGGAGAAAAGATCTTCGGCATGGGTCAGTATCAGGAAAAGTCTCTGGACAAAAAAGGCTCATATCTTGAACTTTGTCACAGGAACAGTCAGGCAAGCGTTCCGTTTTATGTTTCAAGCAGAGGCTACGGCTTTTTGTGGAACAACCCCGCAGTAGGTACTGTCGCTTTCGGTAACAATAAGACTGAATGGTACGCAAAGTCCACTAAAAAGCTTGACTATTTCATTACCGCAGGAGATACTCCCGCCGAGATAGAGGAGCATTATGCGGACGCAACAGGACACGCTCCCGGAATGCCCGAATACGGTCTGGGTTATTGGCAGTGCAAGCTGAGATACCGCACTCAGGAGGAGATACTCAGCGTGGCAAGAGAGCATAAGCGCAGAGGTCTGCCAATGGACGCTATCGTTGTGGACTTTTTCCATTGGACAAGACAGGGCGATTTTAAATTTGAACCCAGAGACTGGCAGGATCCTGCCGCAATGGTGCGTGAATTAAAGGAAATGGGTATCGAAACGGTAGTATCCGTATGGCCTACTATCGACGAAAAAAGCGAGAATTTCGGCGAAATGGCAGATAAGGGCTATCTGGTGTCCGCCGACAGAGGAAACGGTCTGCACATGACATGGATGGGTAATACAATCTTCTACGACGCCACTCACCCCGGCGCACAGCAGTTCGTGTGGGATCGCTGTAAGGAAAATTACTATGATCTGGGAATTCGCTGTTTCTGGCTTGACGAGGCTGAGCCTGAGTACGGTCCGTACGATTTTGACAATATAAGATATTATGAAGGACCTGCTCTGCAATGCACCAATATTTATCCTAAAATGTACGCAAAGGGCTTTTACGACGGACTTAAAGCCGCAGGCGAAACTGAGATATTAAGTCTTGTGCGATGCGCATGGGCGGGTAGTCAGAAATACGGTGTGCTTACATGGTCGGGGGACATTCATTCTTCATTCCGCTCAATGAAGGAACAACTGCAGGCGGGACTTAATATGTGCGTTGCTGGCATTCCTTGGTGGACTTCCGATATAGGCGGTTTTTTAGGCGGAGACATTTCCGACAGCTCGTTCAGAGAACTGCTTGTCCGCTGGTTTGAATGGGGAGCGTTCTGTCCCGTATTCAGAATGCACGGAGAGCGTTCCCCTTGGTATGAGCGCGAGGAGGAATTTATCGACGGCGTAAGACAGCTCACTTCGGGACAGGATAACGAGGTCTGGAGCTTCGGCGAGGAAAATTATGAGATACTAAAAAAATATCTGTTCATAAGAGAAAAGCTCCGCCCGTATATCAGAAAGCATATGGACATTGCAAGCGAAAAGGGTCTGCCGATAATGAGACCTGTCTTCTTTGATTTCCCGCAGGACCAAAAGGCGTGGGACAGCTATGACGAGTATATGTTCGGCAGTGATATTCTTGTTGCTCCCGTCACCGACGCAGGGGCGCTTGATAAAACGGTATATCTCCCCGAGGGTACTGAATGGGTATATTCAAGCACGGGAGAGGTATATTCAGGAGGACAGACTGTGACCGTTCCTGCGCCGCTGGATATTATCCCGATCTTCATTCGAAGGGGAAGCGGTGTGGAGGTTTACTGAGAAATCCATAACATTATAATTCAAGGAGCTGACTCAAAATGAGTAATGCCGCAGAGCATTTTAAAACCATAACTAAACATCGTCACGCAGTTATAAAAAATTGCTTTAAAGCGGGAATAATATGGCAGGGATTACTGCACGATCTGTCGAAATATTCTCCCGAGGAATTTTTTTATGGAGTTAAATATTATCAGGGTAACCGTTCTCCACACGAGGGCGAAAGGGAGACATACGGATTTTCCTACGGCTGGATGCACCATAAGGGCAGGAATAAGCACCATTTTGAGTACTGGACCGACTACGATCCTGTCACAAGAGTGATGTCTCCCGTGAAAATGCCGCTGAAATATGTTAAGGAAATGTTCTGCGACAGAGTGGCGGCAAGTAAAATATACATGAAAGAGAACTATCACGACGGCTCGGCTCTGGAGTATTTCCTCAGGGCAAAGGGCAAGAGGGTTATCCACCCCGAGACCTCTGACCTGATAGAAAAGCTGTTGATAATGCTGAGAGACAAAGGGGAGAGGAAAACCTTTGCATATATACGGAGATTGAAAAAGTATTAAGACAGTACTGCGTAAAAACCGACTAAAAAAACAGGGTAAGATCCGAATTAACATGAACTTACTCTGCTTTTTATTTTTGTTACTCTTTTGTATGTTTTCGTCTGTAGTCGAGATAGCTTTCCAAAATAACAGTGGCTGCGACTGTGTCCACTACCGCTTTTCGGTTTTTACCGCGCACATTAGTCTCGTTGAGTATCTGATGTGCAGTTACCGTAGTTGAACGCTCGTCCCACATGCGTACGGGCAGATCGGTTAGAGATCTCAGAAGTTCGGCAAATTCCTCGCATTTTTCCGCTCTCGGACCTTTTGTTCCATTCATATTTATGGGAAGTCCAACGATGATTTCTGACGCTTTCTGTTTTTGTGCCTCATCTGCTATTTTTTCAGCAAGACGCTCTGCATTCCATTCCTTTATTGTACCTATTGGCGAAGCTAAAAATTCGGAATTGTCGGATATAGCCAACCCTGTTCTTGCGTCTCCGTAATCTACTGCCAGTATCTTCATAATTACCTCCATAGTTATGCAATTTTCTGACTAATTATATCATAACTTTTAAATGAAATCAAGCAGTCTGTAAAGAAATCAATTTAATTCTTTGAAATTATATTTATTTGTGCATAATTATTATTGATTTTTGCGGACAAGTATGTTATAATTCAAATACTATAAGATATTTTGCACAGATAATGATTGCAAATTTTGTGCAGTATCACATTGTAACGATAAAAATTAAGAAAACGGAGTGAATAATTAATGATTATGAAAAGGATTATTTCAGCAGTTCTTGCCGTTTGTACAATGGCGGTATGTACAGTATCCGCATTTGCAGAGGACAGTTCAAAAATTGAAACGGAGGATGTTGAGATCAACGTATCAGGTGCGTCTGCCGCTGATAACTGGGGTCAATCGCTTTCTGTTGAGCAATCGGCGTTCAACGCAAAGTACATGACAGAGGATTCAAAGATCATTGTTACATATGAGTGCACTGATATTAATGAGAACTCAGGTAACGCATACCCTGCTGAACTGATTTTTCAGAGCTGGGAGAATACTACTTCACCCAATGCCGATGCAGACGGAAATATCTGGGCTAAAATTGCGCCTGTAGAGTTTGACGATACAACGGCGACCTATGATTATGAGAGCATTGCAGAGGCATACGGTACAAATGATTTCAGTCAGGTAATGAATATCCACATCGGTGCAACTGACAGAGCTAAAATCACCTGCACAAGTATGAAGGTCACAAACTGCAAAACAGAGAAGTTCGTCAAAGCAGAGGAGAAGAAAGCCAAGGGAACAAGTCCTGTAATTATAATTGCGGCGGTAGTTGCAGGTATTGCGATTGCGGTTGTTGTCATCGTAATCATTATGAATAAGAAGTCCAGCGAGGCGTTTGACGTAAGTAAGGGCGAATTTATCAGTAAAAAGGACGCAGAAATTCCAAAGAAATAAATACATTAAAACGGCTCGGTTAGGATCCGAGCCGTTTATCGTTTATAATAAGCTAAGTAAAAGAGCAGACCTAACAGAGCTGGACTTTTTCGACAGACTGAGCAGAGAAGTGTTTACTTCTCTGCTGTATTTTTATATTTTCAATTAATTGTGAACCTTTTGTAAATAATCTTGAAATGCATAAGCAAATGCTCTTGACAATTATAAGCGATTAGTGTATAATAGGCAAATACGCCAATATGAATTTGTGGTGTAAACTATAAAATTTATGAAAGGAGAGAAAATATGCCAACCTTTAACCAGTTAGTAAGAAAGGGAAGAAATGTCCTCGCTGACAAGTCTACAGCTCCTGCACTTCAGAAGGGTTTTAACTCAAAGAAGAAGGTAGCTATCGATCAGAGCTGTCCTCAGAAGCGCGGTGTTTGCACAGTTGTAAGAACTGCTACACCTAAGAAGCCTAACTCAGCTATGAGAAAGGTTGCCAGAGTTAAGCTTACAAACGGTCACGAAGTTACAGCTTATATCCCTGGTATCGGACACAATCTTCAGGAACACTCAGTTGTTCTTATCAGGGGCGGACGTGTTAAGGACCTCCCAGGTGTAAGATACCACATTATCCGCGGTACTCTTGACGCACAGGGCGTTGCAAAGAGAATGCAGGCAAGATCCAAGTACGGCGCTAAGAGACCTAAGGCAGGAGCAGCCAAGTAATTTTAAGTTACAATAGCTCGGATTTTATTTAAAGGAATAACTCATTGCCGCAGCAATGCGGAGACCACAGTTTAATGTGGAGTGATTAACATAGATTTTATTTATGTAGCTCTGCAAGGAACTGACGGGGCTGTAGCGCGGTTCGCCGTGGCTATAGAGCGAGTACCTATGAATTCATTGTTTGTGAAGGAGGGAATTAAAGTGCCAAGAAGAGGTAGAGTTACTAAGAGAGACGTGCTTCAGGATCCTGTATACAATTCAAAGCTTGTAACACGTCTTGTAAACAATATCATGCTCGACGGTAAAAAGGGCGTAGCTCAGAAGATCGTTTACGGAGCATTTGAAATCGTTGAAGAAAAGACAGGTCGTCCTGCACTCGAGGTTTTCGAGGAGGCTATGAACAATATCATGCCTGAGCTGGAGGTAAAGGCTCGCCGTGTGGGCGGTGCGACTTACCAGGTCCCTATGGAGGTCAGACCTGACAGACGTCAGACGCTGGGTCTTAGATGGATCACAAAGTATTCTCGTGAAAGAAACGAGGAGACTATGAAGGAAAGACTTGCAGCAGAGATCCTCGACGCTCTTAACGGCGTTGGCGGTTCATGCAAGAAGCGTGATGATACGCACAAGATGGCAGAAGCCAACAAGGCTTTCGCTCATTACAGATGGTAAAAGTATAAAGGAGGATATATTATGGCAAGAGAATGTAAATTGCAGGATTACCGTAATATCGGTATCATGGCACACATTGACGCCGGAAAGACTACTACAACTGAACGTATCCTGTTTTATACCGGTGTAAACTACAAAATCGGTGAGACCCACGACGGCGCGTCAACCATGGACTGGATGGCACAGGAGAAGGAGAGAGGTATTACAATTACTTCTGCCGCTACTACCTGCTACTGGAAGGGTCACAGACTGAACATTATTGACACTCCCGGTCACGTTGACTTTACGGTTGAGGTTGAGCGTTCGCTCAGAGTTCTCGACGGTTCTGTAACGGTTCTTTGCGCTAAGGGCGGTGTTGAGCCTCAAACTGAGACAGTTTGGAGACAGGCTGACAATTATAAGGTTCCAAGAATGGTATACGTTAACAAAATGGATATCATGGGAGCCGATTTTTACAATGTTCTCAATATGCTCCATGAGAGACTTCAGTGCAATGCTGTTCCGATTCAGCTTCCTATAGGCTCTGAGGACGATTTTAAGGGCATTGTTGACCTTCTGGAGATGAAGGCTTACGTTTACTATGACGATCTCGGTAAAGATATCAGAGTTGAGGATATTCCTGAGGACTTGGCGGACAAGGCTAAGCAGTATCATGACGATCTTATCGAACACCTTGCAGAAGTAGACGACGATCTCGCTGAGAAGTACTTCGCAGATGAGGAGATCACAATAGAAGAGATGAAGGCAGTTATCAGAAAGTCAACTATTGCTAACACAATGGTTCCTGTTACCTGCGGTACTTCATACAGAAACAAGGGCGTACAGAAGCTCCTTGACGCTATCGTAGACTATATGCCTGCGCCTATCGACGTTCCTCATATCAAGGGTGTAAATCCTGACACAAATGAGGAATGCGAGAGAGTTTCAAGCGATGACGAGCCATTCGCTGCTCTTGCATTTAAGATTGCAACTGACCCGTTCGTTGGTAAACTTTGCTATTTCAGAGTTTACTCAGGCGTTCTTACTGCCGGTTCTACAGTTTATAACTCCACTAAGGACAAGGATGAAAGAATCGGAAGAATAGTTCAGATGCACTCTAACGACAGAAAGGACATCGATACTATCTATGCAGGTGATATCGGTGCCGCTATCGGTCTTAAGAATACTACAACAGGCGATACTCTCTGTGATGAGAAGCACCCTGTTATTCTTGAATCAATGGAATTCCCTGAGCCTGTTATCCAGCTCGCTATCGAGCCAAAGACTAAGGCAGGTCAGGAAAAAATGGGCATCGCTCTTGCAAAGCTTGCTGAAGAAGACCCGACGTTCAGAACCTATACTTCTGAGGAAACAGGTCAGACTATCATTGCAGGTATGGGTGAACTTCACCTTGAGATCATTGTTGACAGACTTCTCCGTGAATTCAAGGTCGAGGCTAATGTAGGAGCTCCTCAGGTATCCTATAAGGAAACAATTACTAAGGAAGCTAATGTTGACTACAAGTATGCTAAGCAGTCAGGCGGTAAGGGTCAGTACGGTCATGTTAAGATCAATGTATACCCCAATGAGTCAGGCGCAGGCTACGAGTTCATCAACAAGGTTGTCGGAGGTTCTGTTCCTAAGGAATATATTCCTGCTGTAGACGCAGGTATCAAGGGCGCTATGGAAACCGGCGTTCTCGCAGGCTTCCAGGTCGTTGACTGTAAGGTTGAGCTTTACGACGGTTCATACCACGAGGTAGACTCGTCTGAAATGGCGTTTAAGATAGCAGGTTCAATGGCATTCAAGGAAGCTATGAAGAAAGCTTCTCCGATCATTCTTGAGCCTATTATGAAGGTTTCTGTAATTGCCCCTGACGATTATCTCGGTACTGTTATCGGCGACCTTAACTCGCGCCGCGGACAGATTCTCGGTCAGGAACAGAGAACGGGAGCAGTTCAGGTTGACGCGCTTGTTCCTCTGTCTGAAATGTTCGGCTACTCAAACGACCTCCGTTCAAAGACACAGGGCCGTGGTCAGTATACTATGGAGCCTCACAGCTATACTCAGGTTCCTAAGTCTATTTCCGAGAAGATCATGTCTTCCAGAAACAAGGACGAATAATTTTCAAAAAGTTTCAAAAAACTATTGCAATTTATTGAAATATTTGATATAATTATACTACGGTATGTTAATCAAAAACTATATTATTTTTAAGGAGGAAAATTCCTATGGCAAAGGCACATTTTGAAAGAACCAAGCCACACGTAAACATTGGTACAATCGGTCACGTTGACCACGGTAAGACTACTCTTACAGCTGCTATCACCAAGACACTTGCTATGCAGGGTCTTGCTGAGAAGAAGGACTATGCTAACATTGACTCTGCTCCTGAGGAGAGAGAAAGAGGTATTACAATCAACACAGCTCACGTTGAGTATGAGACAAAGAACCGTCACTATGCTCACGTTGACTGCCCGGGTCACGCTGACTATGTAAAGAACATGATCACAGGTGCAGCTCAGATGGACGGCGCTATTCTTGTAGTTGCTGCTTCTGACGGTCCTATGGCTCAGACAAGAGAGCACATCCTTCTCGCTCGTCAGGTAGGCGTTCCTGCAATCGTTGTATTTATGAACAAGGCTGACCAGGTTGACGATCCTGAGCTTCTCGAGCTCGTTGAGATGGACATCAGAGAT
>CAYNPW010000072.1:0-11146 GCA_964399215.1 uncultured Ruminococcus sp.
TTTATTATACCACATTTTTCGATGAAAGAAAAGAGTTTTTTAAGTTTTGCTGAGAGATTTGGGGGATTAAATCAGTGTTTCCTTAGGTTTATACTCCAAAGCAAATTTGTTTTTTATCTGTGACGGTATTAGACCTTCAATTTGCTCAGCTTCCATTACCCAACCTCCGGTTAGTTTTCCAAACTCTCGATAAACCCTAACAAATTTTGTGTTTTGATTTGAGAGAGTTTGATGGATTTTCCCGAACTAACCGAAGAAACAATAATCTTGCAAGAAAGACGCAAAAAACAGCATAAAACCCTTTATAGACTCAATGTGTATTTGACATTACAAGCATCAATGCACAATCTGTCCGTCAGAAATCTCTATGATCCTATCGCACTGCTCTGCAATATTTTGATCGTGAGTAACGATAATGACCGTTCTTCCCTGCTTGTTGAGAGATTTAAATAACTTCATGATCTCCGATGAAGTCTTAGTATCCAGCGCGCCGGTAGGCTCGTCGGCAAGTATCATTGCAGGCTCGTTTACTATTGCACGAGCAATCGCAACACGCTGTTTCTGTCCGCCTGAAAGTTTATTGCAAGGCTTTTTGGCAAGCTCCTCAATGCCTACCGATTTAAGTGCAGCAAGCGCTTTTCCTTTTTTGTTCTTTATCTTCTTTTTTGAAAAATTCAGCGGTATCAATACATTTTCCAAAGCTGTAAAATCCTCTACCAAAGCAAAATCCTGCATTACCATTCCTATTTTCTCATTGCGTATTTTTGCATACTGCCGTTCGGAAAGCTTTTTTACAAGTGTGTCGTCAATGATGTACTCTCCCTCCTGATAGTTGTCAATACAAGCAAGAATGTGCAGAAGCGTTGACTTTCCTGCTCCGGATTTACCGATTATTGCAACCATTTCGCCGTCTTTGATCTCTGCCGATACTCCATGCAAAGCCTCAAATTCGTTGGCTTTCTTTGGATTGTATATCTTTACCAAATTATCAAGCTTGATCATATGTCTGCCCCCTTAATTTCTAAATTCTGTTTTTAAAACGTCTCTGGGCTGCTTATTTCTTACAACGAGCAGCGGAACTATCAATGAAAGCAGAAGAAATAACACAAGAATAATGCTGCAAACGCTTATATTTGCTATATTCGCTTTTATTACTGTTCCCTTTAAAAATGTGCGTCTGCCCACTATGAAAAAAGCGCTGTCTGCAATGATAGTGAAAATAATAATGGCTATGTAATTTATAAAGTTTATTATTGAACATCTTTTCCAGGTTGCACCGCTAAGATATAAAACGGCATAACTACGAAGATTTTGCATTGTAGTAACTACGGTAGTAATTACTGCGGTAAATAAGGTGATTATTAATATACTCAAAGCAATCGGGAAAAAAGTGTACAGCTCCTGTTTTACATATTTTTCGCTGTTTTCATAAAATTCGTCTGTATCTCCGAAATATGAATAATTCAACTCGGAGGACATATCTTCTATTTCCTTTTGGGTATAAGCTCCTTCGGGGAAATTCACCACGATAAGACTATAAAAATCATATCTGCCCTTTGAGCCGGTCTTATCCATTATTTCCTCTGTTGTCAGGAACAGCGGATATTCGCGCATTGCCGAATTGAGCGTATAATAGAAATCACGGTAATCCTTTACATATTGATAATAAGCAGGACCGCCCGTCCCGTATATATTTTGGTTATCCGACATAATACCGCATATCTGTACTTTGAACGAAACGCCGTCCCAATCTGTAAGCTCAAGCACATCTCCTACTTTATAGCCGAAATTTTCACATGCCAGACATTGTGGAATGTCGCTTTCGCTGTCAGGAAGCGTCCCCTCTTTAAGATACGGAGGCAGATTTTTCATCATTTCATCGCTGTAATAAGTCATATATCCGCTTTTGGATTTTCCGATATCAGAATTAATAAGCATCAAGTTAGCTTTTCCTCCGGTCACTTTGCTTGCCTTGTCAAAGCGCTCAAGTATATCTTCTTCATATTTTAGAGTTTCTGATGAAACAGCGGGAATAATACAAACTCCGTTTTGAGAAAGCGCGTTTTCAAATTCGGAATAATAGACTGTACGATCTTCTATTGCCGACATCATAGCTATTATCAGCACAAAAACCACAGCGAGCTGAACAGCGATCAAAAGGTTCATAATACGCGCTTTTTTAGCAAGTTTCAATGAAAAGATCATATATTCGCCTCCGTAAAATTCAGCTTTCTGCCTATATTTTTCATAAGCATAACGAGTAAAACTATTACCGAAATTACAATATAACCCACTAAAATGCATACATATCTTTTGAAATTAAGACAGTCGATCGAATTGGGAAATATTTCTACCATTTTAGGATACAACACTTTATGGAATGCAAAAAGAGACAAAGTGAATACAGGTGTTATAATTATTACTGCCTGAGCCAGAAACAGCCTTATGCATTTTCCTCTTGTGCTGCCGCAAAGTCTGAAAACAGTAATTCGCTTTTTGTTGCATTCGATTATGTACTTATACAGCACGGTAAGATTGACAGCGAAAAGCAGCGCTACTGCCGCGGTTATGTATATTATAGTCTTGTAATATGCCAGATCCGATACTGCTGAAAGATCCATTTCTTCTACGTAACCGTCCTGCGGCATAACGCTGTTTACTATGTCGCAAATTGTTTTATACTGGTTATATGTAACCGGCTGCTTGTAACTTATACTTACTCCTGCATTAAGTAAGGTATCGTCAGGAAGCGACGTAAAAGGTATCGACCACAATCTGTTATCTGGAAGTAAGCCGGAAACCGTGTATTCCACTCCGTTGATAGATACCACATCGCCGATACCGCTCAAAGTTCTTGCCCAATCGCTGGTATATGAGAGCGATCCTGTGCCATTCTGTATATTAGGGTCAAGTAAATCTTCAGGAATAATGATATGACGTTCTCCGTTTATATATTCTTCATCAGTAAAATCGTTCTCTGACGGATTTTCTATTACATTCACTATTCCTTCCTTGGTCGGTTTAAAATAAAATTCAAATGGAGCAAGTCCAAACAGATCGTTTTCAAACGTTCCTCCACAATGTATATATTCTATATCGTCATACATTGATTCGGGGATACTCTCCGTTACCTTCAAAATATCGCCTTTGGTTATGGAGCTGAAATTGTTATATTTAAACTCGTCATAAAGCTCCTCATTATTCATATCAAATTCAAACAGATCCGTACGTGATGTTGTCCAGCCGCTCCATTCAGTCGCTTTTATATGTATCGAAGTCGATGTGGATTCACCTACCAGAAGACCGATACGGTAATTCTCATAAACGCCGTAAATAAAACAGCCTATTACAGCGGTCAATATTGATGTTGTTATTATAAAAAAAAGAAGAGTTTTATTTTCTCTGATTAGATTACGCATAATTTTAATAATCATAAGCCGTCTCCTCTGCTGATTGTATCTGACAGGCAGACTATAAAATCTGCCTGTCAGATGTAAAATACTCAGAATTCAATTTTTCTTCTTTTTTTGATTTCGCCCTGATTGTTACCGTTTTCGTCTCTGACATATGACCAATACTGTGCGTAAAGATCCTCATAATAAATGTTTTTATTGGCAGTTACTTTAAGGAAAGAACCGGTATCTGCACTGGGACGGAAATCAGTTGCATTTGCATATGTTCCGCCATTAGCACTTTGAATTTCAGCGCATGAAAGAATAGCCGTATAGTTATTTTTCTTACAAATAGTTAAGTTTGAAGCGCTGGTTACACTTTTATCTGAATCATATGCATATGTCTGTGTAGACGAAAGATATTCATTTGAATCGTTAAAAGTTTTGTCAATTACAACTGCGCTTACTCCAATAGCGGAAACTGAAGCGATCATTATAACAGCAGCGCCCATAGCTGTAATTCTTTTTGTAAGTTTTCTCATAAGAGTTCCTCCTTTAATTATAGCATTAACATTAAAATATTTCAATGCGATTTTCCAAATTCATTCAGTTTTTGTATATCCGCACAAACCAGAATGTGCGTTCTTGTTAAATATTTTAGATTTTCATTGGAATCACCTGTCTTTATGTATTAAACGACATCAAATTTTAATTAACTGCCCAATATTTTTTACCAAACCCGTAGAATTAAATTAACTTAATTTATATACAAATTTATACATAGTATATAGTAATCTGCCATTAATTCAAGTTATTAATATAATTATACACGATTATTAAATATATTTCAATATTTATGAGCATATTTGTACAAAAGCAAACCAAATTTCTACGTATTATATAATGTACCAAATCTTAATTTATGCATATTTACAAACCAATATATTTTTATGACATATTTCACGTTTCTGTGACATATTTCGACAAATGATATATGATAAGTATTTTTTCTGTCATCGTCCAAAACCATAATTACTGAATAATCTGCTGATATCAATTTTTAAAATACAGCAACCGCTGCGAACAAGCGATAATTTTATCTTTTTCAGACTATAAAATAGTAAACCCGCTCAAACAAAACGTTTAAGCGGGTTTTCCGTTGGTGCCGGTGACCGGGGTCGAACCGGTACGGTATCGCTACCATCGGATTTTGAGTCCGACACGTCTGCCAATTCCATCACACCGGCACATTTAACTTTAATATTATACCATAAGCCAAAAGGAAAGTCAAGGGTGTTACTATAAAAAAAACAATAAAAAAT
Source organism: uncultured Ruminococcus sp. (assembly GCA_964399215.1). Lineage (GTDB taxonomy): Bacteria > Bacillota > Clostridia > Oscillospirales > Ruminococcaceae > Hominimerdicola. Next base: position 4,715 of record CAYNPW010000072.1, read on the forward strand.
TTATGCACAATTACTATAAAAATTACACAAATAAATGTTGATTTTTTTGCTCAAATGTGGTAAAATATATAAAGCGAATTGAGTTTTACAATTCCGCAGAGGGAGGATTACATATAATGGTTGTTCAGGATTTAAAGGTTCTTATTTGCGACGACTCTATGTTCGCAAGGAAAAAATTAAATATGACGCTTTCTGATTTTGGCGTTAAGGAGATTTTTGAGGCTGCCGACGGCGAAGAAGCTGTCGCTAAATATAACGAACACAAGCCCGACGTTGTTTTTATGGATATTATTATGCCTAAAATAACAGGCATTGACGCTCTGAAACAGATCATAGCGGAAAACCCCGACGCGAAGATCGTTATGGCGTCTTCTGTAGGAACTCAGGGTCATCTTAAGGAGGCTCTCAAAGCAGGCGCTGCTGATTTCCTGCAAAAGCCCATAGCTGACGATGACGCAAGGGCAATTCTCGAAAATGCTGCGAAAGGGGTTTTGTAAATGTTTGCACAGTTTTTTGGCGGATACCTTTTTAATAAAAAGCTTGTAACGGCTGAGGATCTTACTCAGGCATTTGAGGATAAAAATCACACCCGCATGAGACTTGGTGTGCTTGCCATCAACGCGGGTCTTATGACGGCAGAGCAGGTAGAGCACGTAAACGTTACTCAGCAAAGTGTGGATAAGCGTTTCGGCGATCTGGCGGTGGAGCTTGGCTATATGACCTCCGAGCAGGTTGATGAGCTTCTTTCTCAGCAGCCCACCGAATATCTGCTGCTCGGTCAGACGCTGGTCAACAATGGCGTACTTACCAATGCCGAGTTTGAAAAGGCTATCAATAATTACAAAAAAGAGAACACTCTTTCGGACAGTGACCTTACGGGAAACAAGTCGGAAAAGCTTTCGAAGCTTATTTCTGATTTCTACCATTTTGAAAAGGCTGACAACGCCCGTTTTCTAACGGATTATGTTACTATGCTTTTCAAGAATATTATAAGGTTTATTGACAGTGACTTTACACCTTTGGAATCGTTTATGGTAAGAGAGTTTGACGCTAAATATCTTATCCGTCAGAACATACAGGGCGGCTACGAAGCTGTCGCATGCATCGCGGCTGACAGAGCAGAATATTTTGAATTTGCACGCAGATTTGCTGGAGAAGGATACCCTGTTGACGACGATTTTGTTAATGAAACCGTGGGAGAATTCCTCAATGTACTTAACGGACTTTTTGCTGTAAATGAGTCAAACGAAAACGGCATTGAAATAACAATGGCTCCCCAGGAAAAGGTTCTCAACAGTAAAATTTGTTTTGAGCACCCGGCTTTCTGCATTCCTGTTGCATTCGGGTTCGGTGAGATTGATTTTCTTATTTCAAGCCGATGAATTATGTTCTCTCGCTGCGGACTTATGCGTCCGCAGCTATTTATTTGAACTCGGTAACTTTTTTTCTTAAAACACTTGAAATTTCTGAGATAATGTGTTATAATAATTAAGCAATGTGTTTAGGGTTACAAAAATCCATCAAATATGTTTCGGAAATGTTCCTCATCAATCCGAGATATAGGTGTGCGGGTCCTGTACAATGAAACGCTGTGAACCATGTCAGGCGGGGAACCGAGCAGCATTAAGCAGTCTGTTTCGTGTGTTACAGTTTCGCCTGCATGCCTATATGTCGGATTGATTTTTATTAAGGAGTGAGAACGTGTATCAGGCTTTATACAGAAAATGGAGACCTAAGTCCTTCGACGATGTGGTTTCACAGCCCCATATCACTACCACTCTGAAAAACCAGATAATCAGCGGAAAAACTGCGCACGCTTATCTTTTCACCGGTTCCAGGGGAACCGGCAAGACAACATGCGCCCGCATTTTCGCAAAGGCTATTAACTGCGAGAATAATCACGACGGCAAGCCATGTTTGGAATGTGAGATATGCAAGGCGGCTGACAACGGCTCGCTGGCTGACATTATAGAGATAGACGCTGCGTCAAATTCCCGTGTGGACGATATCAGAGAGCTGCGCGAGGGTGTAATGTATACTCCCGAGATGTGCAGATATAAGGTTTATATCATAGACGAGGTCCATATGCTTTCCGCAGGAGCGTTCAATGCTCTGCTGAAAACCATGGAAGAGCCTCCACCGCATGTCAAGTTTATACTTGCTACTACTGAGATACACAAAGTTCCTGCGACTATCGTGTCACGCTGTCAGCATTTTGATTTTAACAGAATTAAAATTGAGGACATAGTTGCAAGACTTACTTATATTGCCGAGCAGGAGGGCTTTACTCTCCATGAGGACGCCGCTGCTCTGATAGCAAGGCTTTCCGACGGAGGTATGAGAGACGCTCTTTCCTTACTGGATCAGTGTGTAGCCTTTGACGACAATATCACGCTGGACGTCGTTTCGTCAGCATCGGGTATTGCAGGCAGAGATTATCTTTTTGATATTCTGGAGAAAATCGCCGATAAGGATGCCGCAGGTGCATTGAAGATAGTGGACAGGCTTTATGAGATGTCCAAGGATCTAAAAGTGCTTTCCAATGAACTTCTTATGCAGATGCGAAACGTTATGCTTGTCAAGACCATTGACAGCAGCCGCGAGCTTATCACCTGTCTCCCCGACGAGTATGACAAGCTGTTAGATATTGCGGAAAAGATGAGTTTAGACGATATTCTTGGGAATATTTCTGTTTTGCAGGAAAGCTCGGAAAGATTTGCAAAGAGTACTTCAAAGCGTATCGAGCTTGAAATGTGTCTTATAAAGCTATGCGGTAACAGAGCGGTAAGGGCTCAGGCAGGCGTTTCTGTTCAAAATGCAGTGTCATCGTCTGCCAGCGGAGAAATTTCAGCATTACTTAACCGAATAAATCAGCTTGAAAACGCTATGAAAAACGGTGCTGTAATTGCTAAAGAAGCTGTTCAGAATACTCAGACAGCAAGTCCTCAGCCTGTTAAGCCTCCCCCTGACCCCGACTTTCAGAAAATCAATCAGAACGACGTCAAGCCTATCGAGGAATGGGATGCTATTATTGCTCAAATTTCCGAAAAGGATCCTTCCATAAGCGGTTTTCTAAAAAAATCAAAGGCGTTCAGATGTCAGAATGTGCTGTTTCTTATTGTGGACAACGACTTTTTCTTAAAGCTGTTTAAGGAATCCAACGCACCCGCTGTCATCAATGACGTATTAAAATTAAATTACGGACAAACCTTTACTATCAAGGTAAAATCAGCCAGAAACGTAGCTCCCGAGGATACTGAAAATCCCATAAATAAGCTGCTGAAAAAGGCTAAAGAGCTTGATATTGAGGTTGAAATAAAAAAATAATTAAGGAGTTATTATTATGAGAGCCAGAGTACCAAACGGCATGGGCAAGGGCCCGTCAAACAATATGAATCAGATGTTAAAGCAGGCGCAGAAAATGCAGGACGAAATTACTGCACTTCAGGCTGACCTTGAACAGAGAGAGTTCACAGGCACAGCAGGCGGCGGAGTTGTTGAAGTGACTATCAATGGCAAGAGAAACGTTCTTAAGCTTGACATTAAACCTGAAATCGTAGATCCGGAGGACGTTGAAACGCTTCAGGACGTTATCATGAGCGCATTTAACGCTGCGGTAGCTAATCTTGACGAGGTAAGCGACGCTGAAATGCAGAAGCTCACAGGCGGAGTTTCTTTCCCGGGGCTTTTCTAAGAAATGGCTGAATCTAACGCGCTTCCCCTTGTATTGCTGACCGAACAGTTTGCCAAGCTCCCCGGAATTGGCATGAAATCAGCACAAAGACTTGCTTATCATGTTATGTCCATGACGCCGCAGGAAGCTGAGGAATTTGCACACGCAGTTGTAAATGTACATAAAACTGTACACTTGTGCTCCTGCTGTCAGAATTTTACGGATAAAGAGCTATGTCCTGTTTGCGCAGATGTCCGCAGAGATCACAGCACGGTCTGTGTAGTCGAAAGTCCAAAGGATATTTCTGCATTTGAGCGTACAAAGGAATATAAGGGAGTTTATCATGTTCTGCACGGTCTTATATCCCCTATTGACGGAATTTCTCCCGATAAGCTGAAAATCAAGGAGCTGTTGGCAAGAATTGACCGAGACAATGTTGAGGAGGTCATTATGGCAACAAATCCTACCGTTGAGGGTGAGGCAACAGCAATGTACATTTCAAAGCTGCTTAAGCCTCTGGGAGTAAAGGTTACAAGACTTGCTTTCGGTCTGCCCATTGGAGGTATTCTTGAATACGCCGATGAGATCACACTTTATAAGGCTTTGGAAAACAGGAATGAAATTTAATTATTTTAACTTTGTTGAAATTGCTCTATTCTCACCTGTAAAAGCAATATACAAAGCTTTCACATATGACTAATGTGCAATTACTAATATTATTTATAATATTCACAAAAAGCAGGTTCGGAAATTTATCCGACGCCTGCTTTTTTTCTTGCTCTTAAATTTTTAAAAAAATCCGACAAAACTCCTGCACATTCCTCTGCAAGTACGCCCCCTGCAAGCTCAGGCTTGTGATTATAAGGAAGTTCAAACAAATTAACTACTGATCCGCAGGATCCTGCTTTTGAGTCAGCCGTACCGAAAATAACACGTTCTATTCTGGAATTTATGATCGCGCCCGCACACATAGGGCACGGTTCTAACGTTACAAACAGCTCACAGTCTATAAGACGCCAGCCTCCAAGCCTTCGGCTCGCCTCGTCAATAGCGATCATCTCTGCGTGCGTCAAGGGCGACTTTCCGTACTCACGGCGATTAAAACCTCTGCCGACGATCTCTCCTGTAGACTTCTTCACAACTATTGCGCCCACAGGAACTTCGTCCTGCTCGGCAGCCAGTTTTGCAAGCTCCAATGCCTTTCTCATATAAATCTCGTCTCGATTCATCACAGGACCCTCGTTTCGGCAATAATAAGAACGACTGCGCATACCAGCCACAATGCAATCGTATTTGTAGAAAGCAACAGCTTCACCTTTTTTGAAAAGCTCATTTCCGACGGGTCTCCGTGAATATTAAAACTCCAGCTTTCGGACTTGATGAGTTTTCCGTATACGATCAGCGCAAGTAAAACGATCAGTGCGCAAATGGAAATTTCAACTATCCTGCTTGCCACAGTATTATGCAATGCAACTGACGAAAGCAAATAGTTACATGCAGATGAAAAAATATGCATGAAAATCGGAGTGAATATTGAGCCTGTTCGAATTGTAAAAAGTCCCAGAATGACCGAGCAGCATATGGCATAACCAATATATGCCATATCATAAAAAGAAAACCCGCACAATACGCTGGATACCAAAATGGCAAATGGATCACCAAACTGCCTGAAAAGCTGAAGTATGAAGCCTCTGAAAAACACTTCGCATAATATCGGTACAATGATACAATTAAGACAAATAGAGATAGTTATTATTTTGGGGTCACTGCTGTTCATCATAAAAGCATACACACTGTCAATTCCAAAAAAGCTCATTATATTAGAAATCACATAGATCGAAATACGTCCAATTACCATAACCATGAGCATAATAACGACAGAATTACAGATTATCAGCGTTTTATCTTTTGTATGAGGTAAAGTGACTTTCAAAGGAATTTTAGTGATAAACTTTACCAACAGAATACCTACCAGAAATCTTGCTGTTGTTATAGCGGCAAAGGAAACAGCAAGCCACAAAGGTATATTATCTTTTGCATTATTCTGTTTAGCTGAATGCATAACCATATTTCCTACATACTGTGAATTTGACGCTTTGACAAAGAAAAAATTAACTGCATCAAATGCAAGCATGATCAGCATAATGATCCCGACAAGTCCCAGACATTTGCGAAGCGCAATATTTTCAGCGGCTCCGGCCCTATTTTGCAAAAAGCCCTCTCCCGCAACATAAGAATGCTCTCTTATGTCCCGAACATACCGATATGCATATGGATTTTCAGTATTTGAACGCCATTTGGCATAAGCCTTGTTATAATCCTGATTTTGATTTTGGTAGGTACGCTCATTGGCAACATCAATTACAAAGCTTTTATTTTTCTCTGAATTTTCCAAAGTCATACCTCCCTCTTTGATAATACAATTATTATAACATACAAAACCGCAGGAATAAAGCTATTTATTAGTTTTTTACTTTTTTTTAACATTTGTATGCACAAAAAAGCCGAGTTAAATCAACTCGGCTTTTGTATATCTGAAAGATATTCAGTACAGATTATTCGTTGATAGCTGTAACAACGCCTGAACCTACTGTTCTGCCGCCCTCACGGATAGCAAAACGGAGACCCTCTTCAATAGCGATAGGTGTGATAAGCTCAACATCCATTGTTACGTTATCGCCGGGCATACACATTTCCTTGTCAGCAGGAAGGCTGATAATACCTGTAACGTCTGTTGTTCTGAAATAGAACTGAGGTCT
>CAYNPW010000073.1:0-10671 GCA_964399215.1 uncultured Ruminococcus sp.
AAGAGTTTTTTAAGTTTTGCTGAGATTTGGGGGATTAAATCAGTGTTTCCCTAAATATTCCATTACCTCTTTGCTGAAACCGTCGTGGAAGAACTGACGCTTATTGGAGATCTCCAGAGCGTAGTCCTCTTTGCTTGCCGAATGATACAGATCGTCAAAAATGCGGTGAATGATTTCCTCGCGGTCACGGGAATTTCCAACATAAAGCATAGTAGCGTCGTCGATATATCTGACGCAGTGCAGCTTGTTTCGTCCCGATCCGATAGACAAAAGCATTTCTCCGGGTGTGAATTCCGTTGAGGAATTAAGCTCCGACATAGTGAACTGCGGGAAGAATTGATGAAGAATATCAATGTTTTCAGCCGACTGCTTGAGTATAAGCTTGTATTGCACCAGCGAGAAAATGACTCTGATCTTCTCTGCACCCTCGCTGTCTCCGCCCGGATTGAAGTCCGAAACGGACTGAGAAGCGAACCAAAGACCTGCGTCGTACTTTCTTGTACGGCGTACAAGCTTCTCGATAAATTCAGTGACTTGAAGATTTTTAGCGTTTATAAAACGGTGAGCCTCGTCGATAAGGGACACTACATAACGTCGGTCGTATGGGTTAGTAATGCGGTTGTTATACTCGACATTCTTGCAGGTTTCAGACCACATAAGGGTCAGAATATTAAAAAGCTGAGCGTTATATATTCTTTCATCCATTTCGCTCAGGGACTTTACATCAAAAACTATCATATCGGAATCGTCGATATTTATATTGGAATATCCGTTGAACATTGACGAATATATTCCCTCAGCAAGCTGTTTCAGGTATATTTCAAGATGTTCAAGTATTTCTGTGCGGCGGTTTGTAAGCTCAGGATTGAATTTCCCGTCCGCACCGTAAAGTCTTTGTCTGAGTGTTTTCAGTACGTCCGAAAAAATAGGGAAGTCCTGCGGACGGAGCAGCGTAACGTCTGTATTTTCGGATATGCCTTTGAGTATGTATGTCCTGTAAACAATATCCTTTAATTCCTCAGCCTCAAGCTCTGTCATAGAGGGAATATACTGATAGAAAAAGGTTGAGATCCTTGACAGCTCCGCCGCAAAATTCGTCTCGTTTGAAGCGTCGTCCTCACGGCTTGAGTCAATGGTTTTTCTTAGCTGAAGCACATTGAGGATCGAATATTTGTTAAGCCGTATAACCTGACTGCTTTCAAACATATCAGCCAAATCGTGATATTCTCCCTCTACGTCGAGTATCATTATCTTATTTCTCAAAGCCGCAAAATCCCTTGCAAGCGATTTAAGAGTAGCAGTTTTTCCTGCTCCCTTTACCCCTATAAACATCAAATCGTAGGACTGACGGTAGCTGTCGCGTGCAGAAAAGTCAAGAGCTACAAGTCCGCCTGTGCCTGTTGTACCGAAAATAAGAGCCTTGCTGTCAAGGTGTTGCTGATAGTAAAAAGGATACTGCATCTTATACGTATCGTGGAGAGGGAAAGGAGTATTGGCAATATTGTTCTTCCTTATCATATTGACAAACTCGTCTCTCATTTCGTTAATAGGGATAAATGCAGTAATTCCCTCGTCTTCAAGCATTTTTGAAATAGAGTCAACGTGATCCAGAAGCGCCTGATAAGAGTCGTCCGAAACAATAATTCTGAATGTTGTATACATCATCAGCTCGTTTCCGTTGACTATACCGTCTCGTATGGCGCGAAGTTTCTGCAGCTCGGTTGCAGTATCTGCGTCCTCCGCCTCGCTTCTGTTGATTAGAAATCTTGAATTAAGCTCTCTGATACTGTTGTCAAGCTCTTTTTTCACTGTTGATTTCGCTTTTGTGTCCACGTCAAGAGTTATCGTAACGTTGTCAAGACGCTGTATCAGACTTGCAAGCTCAAGGTTTTTGATCGAGGCGGGATAGCCGTTTACGATCATTGTTGTAACATAACGGTTGTCTATTACGGAGTATCCCTGATGCTTTTCATATTTTACAGGAAGATAGCTGTTTTCGTAGCATACAGGCTTATCGGCGCAGGACAGGTATTTTCTCAGGAAAGAATATGTTTCGTCCTTATCGCAGAGACGTACCGTTGTATCTTGCATCTGAGCTATGTACATTTCGCAGTTACGCTTTAATACCTCCACATTGTTTTTGTCGGCAAAAACAATAAGGTATGCGAGCTTGTCACGCTGATTTTCAGCTATGTACTCAGTCTGCTTTATCTGATTTCTCAAAAAAGCTTTTCCAAAGCCCGAAGATCTTGAATGCTTGTAACGCATAAAAGCAAGCTGTTTTGACAGATCGGGACGTTTGTCCGTAAAAACATATTTGTGAGGAAGCCGTATGGCGGTTGTCGCTTTGGCAAAATTATTGCATACTGCATTAATATCCTCATCTGAATAATGAAAAATATCAATGCCTGATATTGTCATTATGCAGCACAGACAGGTTTCTTTTTTGCCGTACTCTATCTCGGTAATTCCGCTGCCGAGATAATCCTTTACAGCCACAATACTCGATAAGCATTGAGAAGAAGTAATATTACGCGGCTTTTTGAGAGATTTTCGTATGTTAGTATTTTCTTTTTCTCTCTTTTTTGTTTTCTTTTCTTCTCTTGATCTCATCCTTTTGTGCCTCCTGTTCCTTTAAATTTTTATATTCCTCGCTCTCGTCACCGTAATACTTCTTAGGTTCTAGAAAGTGGAAGATGAAAAGCAGCAGACCCTTTGCAAAGGTCTGCTGTGGATTTGTAGGAGATCTCCCTGTAAGAATGAGCGTCAGAACAACAGATATGACCGACAGCGCAACTTGTACCAAAAGGTTATCTGTAACAGACTGCGCAGCAGATAAGCTTATCATCATTACAAGAATGCAGATAATTATGCGTTGTAATGTCAGCCCGAAGAAAAATTTTATTTCTGCCTTAGTGGATTTTGGCACCAGTCCCATAGTTTATTCCCTCTTTTCTGAATTATTTGGCGGAGCTGCTGTGTCGGAATTAAGATGCTGTCCGGCAGGGACGCTTCCGTTATTCTGATCTATACCGCTATGGCTTTCTCCTGAAGAAGCTTTGTCTGACTCGCCGTTTTTACCCTGTTCTCCTTTTTGACCTCTGATTCCGGGATCTCCTTTATCGCATTTAGGACCGGTCAGTACAGTACCTTTGCCTCCGGGCTCGGAAATATGATCGGGCTTAGCTCCGTTCTCAAGTGTTTGTGCTGACGGCTCGGTAGCGGTATTACAGTCGCTTGTATTATTTCCTTCTTCGGAAGGAGCTTCGGCAGTATTGTTGTTATTTTCGGTATGAGTTTCTGAACTGTGAGATCCGCCTTGAGGCGTACTGTGCTTACCTCCTGACGAACCGCCTTTAAATGCGCCTGCAATCGTATCGACAGCTTGCATTGGGCGAAGATGTCCGATTTGAGATCCGGCTTGACCGCCTGTCATTGCACCCTTTGCTACTCCCTTTAATATGTTTCCAGGTGCGTGTACTCCGGCATGGGTTACACCATAAATAAAGCCCGCGTTTTTAGAAAGTATGCTCTTATCATCGGAGTCTTTGTAGTTACCATATCCTGCTTTTGCACCATTGTAAACAGCTTTTCCTAAACCACCAAAACCACCTGAAACAGCTCCTACCGCAGTTCCACCGGCACCGAATGCTAAATTCTTTGCACCGACAGCAGCACCTGTAGCCGTTCTGAGGGCTATACTTGTTGGATATGCCATTGATGTAAGCTGCATAAGCATACCTACGCTCTGGCTCATTCCCGAGTCCATACCCATTATCTTGGTGATAAAGTCAGGACCTGTAATTACGCCTTTGGCAAAGCAGATTATTAATAGGATTTGAACGACATAATTGTCCACGTGATTGTGTATGAAAAGCACACACCAGATAAATATTTTCAGCAGCATACACACTATAATGAACATCAGATATGAGGATAGGAGATGCTTGAATACTTGTTTTGCTCTGCCGCTGTTATGAAGATCTGAGGCTATAACAACGGGCGATACGATCTGAACAACTATTGTTTCAAACAGCAGAGAACCGCATTTCAGTGCAGCAAAGAACAAGGCAATACATACTGCCGCAAGAAAAATGAAAGAAAACCAAAAATCGAAATCATATTTGTAGATCTGTTCTGCTCCTGAACCTACGGAGACTAGTTGTCCCAATGTTGCGAAGGTACCAAGATCATCGTATTCAGCCTGTGTTTTAAGATACTCGAAGTCAAACTCAGCGCTGTATTCAGCATTGCTTGAAGCAACTCTTTTATTATGAATTTTATTAAGCTCCTTAATAACTGTGGACTTGATACAGTTCATAGCCGATTCTATATCAGGGCTGTCTCTCACCTCATAGAGCTGTCCGCTTTCTGCGACGTCAGATCTATAGGCAAGATCCCATATGAGCTTTGTTTCGTAAGACGCGACGGTATATCGATGCTCCTCATACTGAGGTTGTCCGCTTTGATTTACATTTGTTGTTTCGGTATCGATTATCATATAATCCGGATTGTTGTTTTCTCCGTATGGTACCTTTGCCTGTGAATCCTTCAATAAACGATACTCGCTGCCAATTCCGAGCAGCTCCGCCATATTATCATAGGTAAGATCGTCATATTTCGTCTGAGCCGTTTCAGGTGTATTTACGTCCACAATTTCTTTATCCCAGCCGTCCTCCTGTGAAAGTACTGCATTTATGTTCAAATCAAATACCTTCCCCGGAGAACGGGCAGAAGAACTTGAGTAATAGCTCAATGTATAGTCGGTAGCGCACATAGACAAGTCAATTATGTTCTGTGATAACAACTCGTCTCCCAGAGTATACGAATATCCCGTTGCATCTGTTGACTGACTGGAAATTTCCTGTCTATCTATATCTGCCAGGGCGCGTCTTCTCAATGAATCTATTGATGAAATATAGGTAGGCAGAATTATTATTAGAGCTGCTGAAATGAGTATTCCTTTGAGGAAATCATTCATTTTTACCTTTTCCGGAAAAAGCATTAGTCCGCAGGCGCCCAGAATTAGAAAAATCGAAAATGTCATCCAGGCAATAGGCGTCATATCGGTAAGCCCTGTTATTTCCTGAAACAGATCCATAATATTAAATGAGATTATTGTGTCTATAGCAGTGTCAAAGCAATCAACTGCTTTCCCCAAAAACTGAATTATAGAAAACGATATTGACCTTAGTTTATCATCATACCAAGTTCTTTTTGTGATATGTTTTATTACCTCATAGGGAAAACGGTTATAGTTGATTTCTGCGAAGGCGGTAACAGTAAATATCATTGATAATATACTGACGGCTATTCCCGCAACAGCAAGCTTTCGCTTTTTTGATACCTTCCTTTTAGTTTTTTCCATTGATTATATAACCTCCTGTATTTTTGTTCTGCAATACTCTGCTGTACTAAATAGCAGAGTATTGCAGAACACCTAAATGCTTAGGCGTTCTGAATTAACTAAGTTATGCAAACAGACCCATAACAAGTGATGTACCGTAGCTTGCGATAACTATACCTACGAGTATTCCGCCGCCTACGCTCTTGAGCTTATTGACCCATTCCCGTCCTCCGGATATACAGAGTATAGCAAGTATTAGCACTGCAATTCCTGCAATACATTTGCAGATTAATTTTATATTATCTGCAAGATTATCGCCCCAACTAATCACAGAGGTCCAGCCGTCGGTTTCAGCGGCATAGGCAGGAGTTATCATGAGCGATGCCATTATAACTGCAAACATAACGGCGCTTAGTTTTCGTGTGAATGATGTGCTTGTCCTTTTTGATCTCTCCATAGGAGATCCCTCCTTTTCAATTTTATCAGCGCGGACGCTGTTTGCTATATGCTGCTGCCTTTTGGCAGATTGCATTTTTTTTTACCTGCTGAAAATTAAGTAGGTATTCGTTGTAGTCCTTTCCGTATCCCTCGGGAACTGAGTAAATATTGACCTTATAGCCCTGCGCAGTATATTTTTTCAGATGCTTCTGCGCGGCATTTCTTCCTGCTTCGTCATTATCGAGGCAGAATGAGATCTCCTTTACTCGGGGGTGAGTTACCAGATATGTATCGAGCGCAACGTCTGCAACTCCGCCCAGAGATAGCCTTGTGTGACGCTGCCAAGATGTTTTGTAATCCTGACGTCCCATGCCGCTAGCCTTTTCAATATTCAGCGTAGCGTGGCTGAGAGCGTCAATAGGAGCCTCAAATACAAACAAATGAGTCTGACATGTTCCCTCCATTTTAAAGCCGAACATCTTATTTGAACCTGTGACTTCGCCTTTGAATGGTTTTGCGTCTGGTAAAGATAAGGTTCCTCGTCTCATTGCATACTTAGGTTCGCCTTTATCATCCTTTCCAACAAAAACACAGTTGTTTTTCACATCTTGATAAAGAATTCCGTTTTGTATGCAGTAGTTTATGACCTCATAATCAATTCCTCTTGTCTGCATAAGATAAGCATAAATGCGGTCATATTTGCCGCTTGTTTTTGGGGGAAGATTAAAGGGCTTTCTTTCCGCAGGCGTATCGTTCGTATAACAACTCTGGTTTATGCCGTTTCCGTAGTCGTTTCCAAGAAGTGTAGCCACAGCCTCTTGAAATGAGTAATTATGGATCTTCATCATAAAGTCGATAGCGTTTCCTCCCGACTTGTCCTGAGAATACCATTTCCAACCCTTTCCGTCTTTATAAACGCATAGACTGTCGTGCTCTACGCACCTGTAATCACTGCCTGCACGCTTAAATGTAAAGCCCATACTTTTCTGAATCACCTCGACAGTAGACATATTTCTTACCATATCCATCTGTTCGTTGGTAAAGTGCGAGCCTTTTACGAATCTGCCCATATTACATTCCTCCCGACATAAAAACAATGACTCTGCGGCGCAGATCAGGCGGCAGCGACGATACAGGCTGCGGATCGGCATCCACCAGATGTTCGCCGACGGTAACGTATTCGCTGCGTATCTTCTGATAGTAAAGCTCGCCGGGTTTATCTGAAAGTTTCAAGATCGCCATTCCGTCTGTATAGCCGATCACTTGGTTGTTTACCGGCGGCATATACGACCTTTCGTCTACGAATTTTGCCATAACATTTCCTCCTTTTTGCATAAAAATGCGCCTGACGATTTTTCATCAGACACTTAGATATGCGTATTTTATTTCCTGCCGTGATATTGAAATAACGGCGGTTTTCCTTTGATAAACTCAATTTCGGGTACTTTCTTTTCCCCTAACTGCATAGCGATGACCTCGGGCTTCAGCTTTTTATTAACATAATCAAAATCGGTGCATTGGTCAATAAAAGGACCGTACAGCGACAGCACTGTTTTGCAGTCGGGAGTCTGTATCTTAATATCGCTGTCAGCTCCTGCCGAACATATAACGGCAGATATGTTTTGGGGACTGTTCTGTATGATATATTCATTGCTGTTAACTATGGCTTTTACATAGCTGCATTCGGTAATTTTCATATTACATCATTTCCTTCCCCTTTGCTTTATGGCTAACAGATACTGCTGAATGGATCTGTTCCGTGCTTGAGAAAGCTGCGTAGTCTTAATACCGTTCTGCATATATCCCTCAACAATATCCTCATAATAGCTCCTTGAAGGAGGAGAATATGCGTTATCCTCACAATTCATAATATAAACCAGAGCGGGGTGCTTTTTGTTTTCAACAGTAACGTCCAATATTTCTTTTCGGTAGTATGAGGGATAGTCCTCATATTCGTCAAGTTTTTGCCAATCCTGAGTATGTATCTGCCATATAAGAACAGGTGTGGATTTCTTTTTGTTTGGTTTTATAGTAGCGCAGGAGTTAAATTTCAGCTCCCAATCCTCCAGTTCTCCTACACCTATTACTATTGAGTTGGGACATCGCTTCTTCATTTGAGAGAGGTTCATATTACTTCCATAAGCAATGTAATAGTTATCGGTAAGCTGTTCGTTTTTCATGTCATTGACAGCTCTTTTGAAATCGCCTACGTTTTTATATGAACTGACAAGATCGATTATTTCCTCATCTGAAAGCATATCGTCATAATATATGCTGAATTCCTGAGCATAGGCTATTCCAAGCCGAAAAGAATTAACAATGCTTTGTATATTATTTCTCTGAATCTCTCTCATATATTTTTTATCATACAGAGACATTTGACCGTATTCAAGCTCAAAGCGTCTTTCTGTTTCGGAGGCTGCTCTTTCATATGCTTCCTCAAGATATTCAAGGGGGAATTCCATCTCAATATATCCTGACTCAATACGGTTATAGTATTCGTCGCTTGGTATATCAAGGAATGACGAATTATTCATAACATATGCCATACCATTAACTTTTTTACAGCCTACGTTTATCTCCACCTCGATTTTTTTGTACTTGTGCGGATAGCCCTCAAATTTATCAAGGCTTTTCTCATCTTCGGATGACAGTTTCCAGAGCAGGGCAGGGGATTGTTCGCCTTCTTTTTTTATCAGAGTAGCCACCTTGTTGAAATTCAGTTCATAGCCCTCGATCATACCGACTCCGTATATCTCAGCTCCGGGGCACCTGAAATTCATCTGTTCGGTGTTTATATTACTGCCGTAAGCGACATAGATCCTTTCGTTACTGTTCAAATGGGTTCCTCCTTTTTGTGATATATATGACAAAAGGACGTTTTATCAGCGTAAAACGTCCTTGATGTTATTATATTTAGTCTACTCACGACTGATTAAAGTAATTAAACCTACCACGCGTGGCAGGCTATCTTCGTCTTCGATTGCGAATCATAGGCTGTCTTATTGTTTGTGACTGTTCCTGCTGTCCAATTTGTAGCTGCTGAGAACGGTCATATCCCAGAGTGTGATAAATAGTAGCCCTTTCATCAGGAGTAATGCTATTATCCTGAATTTCTTCAAGCAGCATGATAAGCTGTTCTCTTATTGTAAAGGTGTTATTTGTTCTCACCTGAGTATCGGGTCTGCTGATAATATCGGCTACTGTTAAATTGTTGTTTTCAGGTGAACTATTACGAAGTTCATTTACGCTGTTCATAAGCTCTCTTGCGTGGGCTTCACGTTCTGCACGTCTTCGCATTGCGGCTTCTTTATCCTTCCAATCCTTTGCACCCTCCAGATTGGACAGCATATGCAGTCTGCACGATTCAAATTCTTTTCCGTTCAGACCTATGCGGATAAGCCAAGTGCGGAAGGTATAGCATTCATTTGACGATCTTGTTGGTTCTGTTCTTGCAGAACGCTGATTGATCGCCTGAGCCGATACTGCAAGAGAAAACTGTATATACGATTTTACCTTTCCTGCGTGAAGCGTTGAATTATAGCAACGAAATTCAACTGTTCCCTTTGAAAAGTAAGAGTGAAGATTAAGGCAATGGTAACGGCTGCTATCGTAATGATATGAAGAACTGCCGTGTCCGTTATACCAAAGCTGTTGTATTACATCAACAGTTTGGGGCTTTTCGTGCTGAAGCCTTTCAATAAAGCTTTTATCGGTCTTTTGACAGTACCTCTCTCTTGAATACTTTATATCCAGCGCCCGATAAAGAATATCCTCTTTTGCATACATTATGTAAGAAAGATTTGTCAGCGACTTGGCATTATGATTAGCCCCGTCTATATGAACGTGAATTCCACAGCTATCGTTTGTTTTACCGCCATTGTGACGTATCTTTCTTACAAGCTGCTGTATGGTCTCTATGTCCTCATATTTACATATTGGTGACACAAGCTCGCACTTGTACGTATCATCTGCATAACCGCCTCGTCTTGATGCTCGAATAGAAGAATCGTACATTATCTGCCACTTCCTGCCGTTGTTATCGGGTATTACATATTTGTAATATGCTCCGCCGGCATAACGTTTATTTGTACCGAAATGTTCTGCGATCACATCTGCTGCCTGTTCTCTTGTAATTCCTGTGAATTCAAGCTCAAGACCAAAATTCTGTTCTCTTAGATCCATAGCTTTTCCTTTCTGTTATTTTCAATAGGTGTTTATAAGATCCATATTGAAAGTGTAGCTGAAATCTGTGAAGATCTGTACTCCTGTTTCATTTGTCCAATCTCCGATAATATGAAATACTGAGCTTTCATTCAGCAGGGGAGAGGTAATCGCAAATTCTCCGCAGGCGCTTTGCAGACCCTCCAACTCAATGCGAGAAAGGTCTGTGGCGTCAGTAATATCCGTTTCGCCGCATTTTACTGATGTAACTGTAAATGTCATCTTATCGGATGTCGTATTGTCAATGGAATAGCTGAAGTTATAACCGTTATCCACCTTTGTCTTCCAATCAAGTTTCAGATACAGTATTTTATTTTTATTCGGATTGATAACCATACCGATCTGTTCCTTGGTAGTAGTCGTTATTGGCTCGTTTTTTATATCTGCAGAGGTTGAAACTGATGTAGCTGCAGCAGAGCTTTCTTCATAGCTGTTAGTTTCACTGCTGTTATCATCCGAAAAAGAAAAATCCGAAGTAGAATAATTGGTTCTGTCTTCGGACGGTAATGAGCTGTTAGATTTTGAAGAACTGCCACAGGCTGTTAGTAACAGAGAAAACATAAGCAGGGGAGTAATAAGCTTTACTGTTTTATTCATACCATTTCACCTCCATTCCAAAATCTTCGGTTTCTTCCATAGAGCAGCAATATTCATTGCTCATA
>CAYNPW010000074.1:0-10665 GCA_964399215.1 uncultured Ruminococcus sp.
AAGCTCCGTATCTCAGCCGACAGTTCTTGCGGTGCAATTCCGCAGGCTGAGACCACTTTCGAGATACCATTTTTGACATCTCCTTATTATTTGCACAGCAGCCGTCCGATTGGGCGGTTGTTGCGTTTTTATGTAAAACAAAATCACGAAAGGCAATAAGCTATTATGCGTCCATTCAACTACAATTCCCCAGCGTGGAAACGTAAACGCCTGCACATTCTCCGCAGGGACGAATATCTGTGCAGGGACTGTAAACGATACGGCAGACGGCGGGAGGCAACGACCGTCCACCACATCAAACACGCTGACGAATATCCCGAACTTGCGTTTAATGACGATAACCTCGTGAGTTTATGCGAGAGCTGCCATAACAAGCGACACCCCGAAAAGGGCGGGTACAGAGGTATCCCCCCTCCCAAGCGTAAATTTTTTTAGTCTCGGGAGAACGGTGTGCAGGACTGTTTCCAACTCTGAGTAAAATTTATAAAAAGGGGGTAACAACTTGACCGATCTGAAAGTTGTCCACGAAAACAAATTTGAAGATATTTTTGAGCAGACCGTTATGGACATGCAGGCTGTGGGAACGTATAAAGTCGAGTTCTCCCCTGCTATTACAAGGTATGCGGAAATGCGTGTACAATACGATCTGCAAATGTCACAATGGTACACCGACGGTTGTCGTATAACAGAACAGTACACCAATAAAGCGGGAGCGACCAACGTCCGCAAGACCGCCCTGTATCAGTCTCTGGAAAATCTCCGTAAGGAGCTTATTGACCTTGAAAACATTTTCGGACTTACTCCTGCGGGGCTGAGGAAAATCAAAAATAAGGCTATGGAGCAGAAACGGGAAAGTCCTCTTGCAAAGGCGCTGAGTAAACTTGAATAAACGTAAGCTTGCAAAGTACCCCAATTACAAGGAGGTCATGGACTATGTAAACAGCATAGTCAGCAGAAAGAAAATTGCCTGTCTCTGCACAAAGCAGGCTTGTGAACGATTTTTGAAAGACCTAGAAAATCCCGAATACGAATTTGACCCAAAAGACGCTGAGTTCGTTATCCAGATCATTGAAAGTACATTCTGTCATAAAAAAGGCGAACGCATAGACGGCACTCCTCTCAGGGGAACGCCGTTTTTATTAATGCCTTTTCATAAATTCATTGTGTATAATTTGCTGGGGTTCAAGAACAAAGGGACGATCATCAACCGATTTCACGAGGCGTTTATATTTATTCCCCGAAAGAATGTAAAAACAAGCTTTGCCGCCGCGCTTTCGTGGGGGCTGGGACTGCTTTATCGAAAAAGCGGATCTAACATTTACATAGTAGCCGCCGCTTTGAAACAGGCTCTTGAAAGCTTTGATTTTATCAAGTGGAATATTGAATATATGGGTGCAGACGACGAGTTCCGAATTATCGATAATAACAATGAACATTCCGTCAGCGGCGAGATCGGCGACGGTTCATTTACGGTGACAGCCCTTGCCGCCAATCCCGACGTACAGGACTCTTTTAACTGTAATATCGCCATTGCCGACGAGATACACGCATTCAAAAAAGCAAAGCAGTACAATCTGTTTAAGGAGGCTATGAAAGCCTATTCCAACAAGCTGATGATAGGCATTACCACCGCAGGAGACAATATGAATTCATTCTGCTATAACAGATTGAAATACTGCAAAAAAGTCCTTAACGGCACAGTCAGCGACGAGCAGATGTTTATATTCATTGCAGAGGCTGACCCCGACGAAAACGGAAATATAGACTACACAAGCCCTGCCGTTCACGAAATGGCTAACCCCGGATACGGTGTGACGATACGTCCGAACGACATTCTTAACGACGCTGTTCAGGCTCAGAACGACCCTCAGCAGCGCAAGGATTTTTTTGCTAAGTCGCTGAATGTCTACACATCCGCAATAAAAGCGTATTTCAATATCGACGAATTCCGAAAGTCGGACAGTAAATACAACTGGACGATAAAGGAATTGATAGCTATGCGCCTGAAATGGTATGGCGGTTCAGATCTATCGAAACTGTATGACCTGACGGCAGGAAGTCTTGTAGCGTTGAAAGATGATGTCCTTATCATTATACCGCATTGCTGGTTTCCGATTACAAAGGCGGCAGAAAAGGCAGACGAGGACAATATACCACTGTTCGGCTGGCAGGACGATGGCTGGCTGGATATGTCCAACAGTCCTACAGTGAACCACGCAGAAATAGTAAACTGGTATGTGAAACAGCGAAAGGCAGGATTTGATATAAAACAGGTAGGTCACGACAGAAAATTTTGCCGCGAATATTTTATCGGAATGAAAGCGGCAGGGTTCAATATCATAGACCAACCACAGTATTTTTATAAAAAATCTGAGGGATTTCGGTATATCGAGGACAAGGCGAAATCGGGTAAGCTGTATTATTTACACGCCGAGCCATACGAATACTGTGTGCAGAACGTCAGCGCAATAGAGAAAACGGACGATATGATACAGTACGAAAAAGTCGGAGATACAGACCGTATCGACGTGTTCGACGCTTCGGTGTTTGCTGTAGTGCGAATGCTGGAGGATATGGAAAACAAGGACAGATTAAAAAACTGGTTTTAACAGGAGGACATTATGTCAATATTCAAACGCAGTCAAAAAGCAAGAGCCGAGCCGCAAAGCTATACGGCGTTGTGGCTTTCGGGAAACGATAACCTTGACGGAAGTCTTATATGTCCGCCCGGATACACTCCCCTATCAAAAAATGAGGAAGTCTTACGGTGCACATATAAGATAGCCGATCTTGTCAGCAATATGACGATAATGCTGATGAAAAACGGAGATAACGGCGACATAAGGCTGAAAAACGAGCTTTCCAAAAAGCTTGACATTTATCCCAATAAATATATGATACGCAAAAATTTTATTTTCCGTATAGCGGCGGATATGTGTATATACGGAAATTCCGTAGTAATGCCGACTTACTCAGGCGATCTGCTTGACGATCTGGAAATATGGGAGGGCGGCGTGCCGTCGTTCCGCAAGGACAGCCTTTCGGGCAACAGTTACCGTATAGTGTATAATGGCAGGATATTTGAGCCTGACGAGGTTCTGCATTTTGTACTTTACCCAGACCCCGATGAACCGTTCAGAGGTCAGGGCGTTGCTCCTTTGCTCAGAGAGACTATCGACAATCTGGCACAGGCGAACGCCACTAAGAAAAGCTTTCTGCGGTCAAAGTGGAAGCCCTCTGTGGTTATTTCCATAAATTCCGACATAAGGGAATTGCAAGACCCACAGCAGCGCAATAAGATACTCGGGAGTTATACCAAAACAACAGAGGCTGGCGAGCCTTGGCTCATTCCTGCGGGCGATTTGAAAATAGATACTATCAAACCCCTTACTTTGAATGACCTTGCCATAAACGACAGTATCACACTAGATAAAAAGGCAGTCGCCGCCGCACTGGATATGCCCGCATTTATGGTAGGTGCGGGAACGTTCAGCAAGGACGAATACAACAACTTTATATCCTCGAAAATTATGTCAATGGCGACGATAATACAGCAGGAGCTTACAAAAAAACTGTTATATTCTCCCGATATGTATTTCAAGCTCAACCCTAAATCATTAATGCAGTACAGCT
The DNA here is from genome assembly GCA_964399215.1 of uncultured Ruminococcus sp. Classification (GTDB taxonomy): domain Bacteria; phylum Bacillota; class Clostridia; order Oscillospirales; family Ruminococcaceae; genus Hominimerdicola. The sequence goes on from CAYNPW010000074.1 coordinate 3,634, forward strand.
TGCAGGAGCAGTTCACATTTGTCAACGGTATGGTGAATTCAGCAATGCTGAGCCGCAACGAGGGCAGAACAGAGTTTGACTACTCCCCTGTTGACAAGCCGGGTATGAACGAATACCAAACCCTTGAAAATTATATCCCGATCGACCTCTTGGGCAATCAGAAAAAACTGAAAGGCGGTGAAGATAATGGAAAAACGTAACGCATATTTCAAATCGGCTCTTAAGACCCGCTCGGAGGATAACGGAGACAAATATATCGAGGGTTATTTCGCTGTTTTCGGTCAGCCTACGGAGCTGTGGAACGGCTGGTTTGAACAGATTTCACAGGGGGCATTTGCTAACAGCATAACGCATAACGACATACGCTGCCTATTCAATCACGAGGACGGCTTTGTTCTCGGACGAACGTCGTCGGGCACGCTGGAACTTTCCGAAGACGTACACGGTCTATGGGGGCGTGTTAAAATAAATCCCAACGACCGAAGCGCAATGGACGTATACGCTCGTGTGGAACGCAGAGATATTTCAAACTGTTCATTCGGATTTTTCCCCACAAACGAACAGTTTGAGGACAGACCCGACGGTACTGTTCTCAACACTATCATAGACACGGATACAATCGAGGTCTCAGTGTGTACATTTCCTGCATATCCGCAGACCGAGATACAGGCACGAAAGCAGGATATAAACAGCAGAAAAAAGCAATCCCTTGAACAGACAAGGGCACAGCTCAGAAAAAGACTGGAGGAATTATAATGGCGCTTAAACAGTTAAAACTCGGCATGGAGCTTAAACAGAGAAAAACCGAGCTTGCGGGACTTATGGCAAAGCAGACAGATTTCAAGTCAAGGGCGGAACAGCTTTCAAAGGCTTTGGAGGAGGCTGAAACTGAGGAGGATATTAAAACCGTTCAGACCGCTATTGACGAACTGGAAAAAGAGGAAACAGAGGCAGATGTCGAAAAGAACATTGCCGACGTTTCCGCTGAAATAACAAGAATTGAGGGCGAACTCGCCGACCTTGACGAACGCAAGGACGGCAGTCAGCAGACCGAACCGAAAGGCGCAGAAAGGGGCGTAAGAGAAATGGATATGACAGTTAACAGATTTCACACAAGAAAGCTTATCGAGAGCGGCGAATACTACGAACGCAAGGAAGTAAAGGAGTTTTACGAGAGCCTTAAGAGTATCAAGCAGAGATCGGTACAGGGCGAGGGACTTACTATCCCGCAGATAATCGTCAACAGAATTTTTGACATTATGGGCGATTATTGCACAGTATATCCTATGGTAGACCAGATAAGGGTATCGGGTACTGCAAGAATTCTCCTCGATACCGACACCGATCCTGCAACATGGCTTGAACAGACTGGAACTATCCCTGAGGGAGATGTCGGAACGATCACAAACGTGGACTTTGACGGTTTCAAAGTCGGTAAGCTGGTGTTTGTTGACAATGCGATCATTCAGGACAGCGTTATCAATGTTGACGACTACGTTACAAAGAAGATCGCAAGAGCGTTGGCACTTGCCCTTGACCTTGCGATCCTTAAGGGCAAAGGCTCGGCGTCAAAAGAACCTGAGGGCATTATCCCCTCGCTTGAAGCAAATCACAAGGTCAATGTTACAAGCGGTAAGCTTGCGGATATTGTCAAGAACATATACCTTATCGACACAGGTGCAGACAGTGTCGGCGAGATCGTTGCAGTAATGAAACGATCTACATACTACAATCGTTTCCTTGAATACACGATAAACGTTGATAGCAGCGGTAATGTTGTCGGCAAGCTGCCCAACCTTTCACAGCCGGATCTGTTGGGACTTCGTGTTGTATTCAACAACAATATGGACGACAATACTGTACTTTTCGGAGATTTCAGCAAGTATACTCTTGTGGAACGTGAAACCATAAACATTGCAAGCTCTGAGCATGTAAAATTCTCGGAAGATCAGATTGCATTCAGAGGCAAGGGCAGGTTTGACGGCAAACCAGTTAACAAGAACGCATTTGTACTTGTGACCGTTTCTCCCACAGTCACGGTGGAAGAAACGGTCACAGTGGGAGAATAGCGACTGATAAATAGTCCTTTGCGTCTACGCTGAGAATATACATGACTGCGTAGGCGTAAAGGCTGAAACAGTACAGGCTATTCTTTTAAAGGAGGCTGAATAATATGGACTTTTCAGTATCGTTAAGCCTGCTTAAGCAGGACTTAGGTATAGTTCATACAAAACGTGATGTATATCTCACCAAAATGCTTAACGCCTGCTATAACGAGCTTAATGAAAGAGGTGTTGAGATTTATCAGGACAATATAGATGATGAAATGCTCCTTGCTGATTTTGCAGCGTGGAAATACAGAAACCGCGACAACGACGTCCCGCTTGCAAATAATTTGATGATTAGAATACGCAACAAGCAGACTAAGGGGAGGTGCTATGATGAATGATATAAGCTTTATCTGTCTTGGTAAGCCCGTTAAAACTCTCGACAAGTGTTTCAATGAGATCGCCGCGTATGACTTCTCAAAGGAGCTTATATGCGAGGTGCTGTCTATTGGGCAGTCCGAGTTTTATCTGGCGGCTCAGTCGGAATACAAGCCTGAAATAAAGTTTAAAATAGCCGATTTCCTTGATTATGAGAGCGAGGACAGGATATTGTATGACGGTCAGTATTACGAGATAATAAGAACATACCGAAACGGCAATGCACTGGAGATTACAGCGCAGCGATACGGGGGAATAGAATGTGAAAAGTGTAATTAAATCTGCTGATCTGACATTGGTTGTTATGGAGGAGCTTTCAAGCTATTCCGACGAAATTGCCGAACAGGTGGATACAGCGGTCACCGAAGTGAGCAAGCTTGTCGCCGAAAAGCTAAAGGAGACCTCCCCGAAAAATCAGGGAGATTACGCAAAAAGCTGGTGCGTTACAGTAACCAACTCAAAGCACGGAAACAAATGCGTAGTAGTACATAACAAAAAGCATTACAGGCTTACGCACATACTTGAAAAAGGTCACGCCAATCGCGGCGGTAAAGGACGTACGCAAGCACAGCCGCATATTGCTCCTGTTGAGGACTGGGCAGCGGACGAGTTGCCAAACAGAATAACGGAGGGTATAGAAAAATGAGAATTGTTGCTGTACTGAACGCTCTGAATAATACAGGAATACCAATACGGCACATTGAATTTACTGAAGAACAGACGCCGCCGTATATGATCTATATTGAAACAGGGAAAACAATGGTTTATGCCGACGGTAAAAAAGCGTATGACATTACCGAATATGATATAGAACTGTACAGAAATCCCGCTGACAGGAAAAGCGAAAATTCAGTCGATAACGCTTTTGACAGCGCAGGTGTCACCTACGACAAGAGATATAATTATTTAAGCGATTTGAAATTACTGGAAGTTATCTACACAATCGCAGAATAGAAAGGTATGATATTATGTCGAGAGAAAATCAGAAGATCAGAAAAACCATAAAGAAAATAGGATATGCTCTCTTTGACGGAGAAACGGGCTACAAGGATATTGTATGGCTTGCGACCGACGAGGAGGGCGGCAGAGAATATTCGGCAGAGCCTGAAGGCGACAGCCTGAAAATTTACGCCGACGGCAGAGAGGTCTACAACGACCCGGGCAATGACGGTTACGAGATCAAACTTATTTTGCTTGCTGCAACCGATAATGTTGAGACAGCGTGGTTTTCTTGTTTCAAGCTTACTGACGAGGGCATGGCGGAATACTCCACAGACAAGGAAAATCCGCATTTTGCACTTATTATCGTTGAGGATACTACCGACGGCAAAGGTATGACTACTATCTTTTATGATTGCTGCTGTTCGGGTAGACCCTCTATCAGCGGCAAAACGAAAGAGGGGTCGAGCTGGGAGGCTCAGTTTCCTGAATATACGCTGTCATCTGTGGCAAGAGAAAGCGACGGGCTTACACGTTACAGATTGAATACGGCTTTAACTGAGGCAACTTTAAAGCTACCTGTTCCTGTCGACACAGAGACTACAGAATAATGAGAAAGTCCGTAAGCGTAGGCGGCAGGAAAATACCTTTTGAGTTCACAATATTCACGCTTGTAATATATAAGCGTGAATATTTTTGCGAATTTTTACAAGACCTGCAAAGGGTATCCAAAGACCGCCTGAAATGGATACTGCCTGAAACCGCCCTTGATTGTTCGGAGGACGTTTACAAAATACTATGGGCATTGGCAAAAACGGCGAACGAAACGATACCTACGCCTGAGGATTTTTTAGAGCAGTTCGACAAATTCCCCGTTTTTGATATATGGGACGAAATCTATGAGGACGTTATTTTAAAATCTATCAGATACGACAAAAAATACAAGCTGGGTGAAAAGAACAACAGCAGTCGGTCATCAGTTTCAACGGAGGAAATAGTCGCTCGTCTTATGGGCTACGGTATGACCTTGCACGACCTAAGAGACATAACGGTGGGTATGGGTATAAACCTAATGCACGCCAACAGGGATATACAGCGTATCAGTAACGGTGAGACCGTCCCCGATTATGAAAAGCAATACCGTGTTCTGAAAGCGCAGGAAAAGAACGTTGAGGAAAAATACAAAAACGGCGAGATTACAAAGCAAAAATACGACAGCTTCAAAGAAGCTCTTAGACAATGGGAGGAGGTTTAAATGGCAAGCAAGATCAAGGGAATAACCGTCGAGATCGGCGGCGATACCACAGGACTTGACAAGGCTCTCAGCGACGTTAATAAGCAACTGGGAAGTACTCAGACGGAACTGAAAACAGTCGAGAGACAACTGAAGTTTGACCCGACAAATACCGTTTTGCTCTCGCAGAAACAGGAACTGTTAAAGGACGCTATTTCAGGAACCTCCGATAAATTAAAAACATTGGAAAGCGTTCAGTCACAGGTAGAGGCGCAGTTCAAATCGGGCGAGATCGACGGCGGAGCATACAGAGAATTTCAGCGAGAACTGGAAAAGACTAAAAGTCAGCTCGACGATCTGAAAAATCAAAAAGACGCTATGTTAGAAATCAGCTCGGGCACAGATCATACTAAAAGCGCATTTGAAAATCTCAGGGACGTATTAAGCAATGTAAAATCCGACTTGGAAGCAGTCACAAGCAAAGCAGGAAGCGCGCTTGCCGCTGCGGGCAAAGTTGGACTTGAAACAGTTGGCACGGCAACAACAATAGCGGCGAAAGGCTTTGGCGCATACACGGCGGCGGTAGGCACAGCAGCAACGGCTGTTGCAGGTCTTGCTATTGCTCAAGTAAGCAATCTCGACGCCATAGACAAGCAGTCGCAGGCTTTAGGGCTGAGCCGAGAGGCTTATCAGCAATGGGACTATGTACTTTCACAAAACGGCGTAGACATTGACAGTTTCGGTACTGGTATGAAATCTTTGCTTACCAATATGGACGCGGTCACAGAGGGTAATGCAACTGCTATCAGCAATTTTGAAAAACTCGGCGTAACTGTAACAAATGCCGACGGTTCGCTCCGTTCGCAAGAAGATGTACTGAAAGAAACGGTTACGGCGTTTCAGAATATGGAGGACGGTGCGGACAAAACACGACTGGCAACCGAGCTGTTCGGCAAGCAGGGTCAAATCCTTATGCCATTACTTAATGGTACGGCGGGTTCGGTAGACGATCTAATGCAGAAATGCGAGGACTTGGGTATGGTCGTATCCGACGAGACTATCGACGCAGGAGTTAAATTTTCAGATACTCTTGACAGTCTTAAACGTTCCGCAACAGGAATTTTTAACACATTTGCAAGTACAGGTATCCTTGAAAGCTTTACAAGCGGTATGGAGGAGGTAACAGGCGGTATCCAGACCTTGCTTACTGCCTACAAAACAAACGGTATAGAGGGACTAACGGCTGAGATCCCTAACGTTGTAAACAACCTTGTGACAAAGGCTGTGAGTTTTATAACGTCTGCCGCTCCTGCTGTAATTCAAGGCGTACTTTCTGTATTCTCGTCTATCATACAGGCATTGGCTCAAAATCTGCCGACCATGATAGACACGCTACTGCCGTTGCTCCTAGACGGATTTAACGGACTTGTTCAGTCGATTATTGAGGTCATTCCCGACTTACTCCCGGTACTTGTTGACGGCGCAATGCAGCTTTTCACAGGACTGCTTGACGGTTTAAATCAGGTAGTTGAACAGCTTATACCAATGTTCCCTGATCTTATTCAGCAGATCACGGATGTTCTTATCGAAAATCTGCCAACCATTATCGCAGGCGGTTTTCAGCTGCTTATCGGAATTATAACGGGAATTACCGATTGCATACCCGAACTTATAGACGCGGTCGTAGCTCTTATTCCCGTTATTACTCAGGCACTGATAGATAATCTTCCCAAACTGGTCAATGCAGGATTACAGTTGATTGTTGCGCTTGCGACGGGCTTGCCGCAGGCTATTCCAGCAATAATCGAGGCTATCCCCGATATTATCAAAGCTATTATTGATACGTTCGTCAAAACCGACTGGGGCGAGATAGGCTTAAATATTCTGGAGGGCGTAGGAAAAGGACTTTGGAACGGTATAGACAGCTTGATAGATACCGTTGGCGATATATGCAGCGATATATGGGATAATTTCTGCGACTTCTGGGGGATACATTCTCCGTCCCGTAAAATGGCGGGCGCAGGAGTTAATATGGCTCAGGGTATCGGCGTAGGTTTCAATGACGAAATAGACGACGTTAACGATCAAATGCAAAACGGAGTACGGTCCGAATTTGACGTACATACCAATATTTCAAATTCTTCACGCGGCTCGGCGGTATCTTCCGCAACATCTGTGCAACCGTTTAACGGCGCGTTCCCCGATAAATGGGAGATCAATTTGTCGTTTACGGACACAGACACATTCGCAAAGGCTATTTTCAATCCGCTTGACGCGCTAATGGGAAACAAAGTACAGTTAGGTGACAGGGGGCTTGCATGATGTTTTATCGACGAACGGACAGTATTACATTTAACGGATTTAATTCATATC
>CAYNPW010000075.1:0-4162 GCA_964399215.1 uncultured Ruminococcus sp.
GCTTTCCTTTATCGCGCTATCGATCTTATCCATATTCTCGTTGAAATCCGCTATGGAAAATTTATCTGTCCTTGCGGGCTTTTTCAAGTTGAAGTTTTCTGTGTAATCAGCCAATCTGACCGCCTCCTGTTCGCTTTCCGATTATCAGATAGTACACCTTAAATGAATATGTTCCCGCTTGGTCTGCGGTGTGCTCAAGGTAGTATTTCCACTCAATATTAGTCCCGTTGACCGTGTACATAAACTGCGTATTTTTGAAGATCGTTTTCCCCCAGTCGCAGGTCATCAGCACGACGGGATTTGTCACATCTGCGGGAACATACCCTGTGAGAGTATTCCACCGTGACTGGTTTCCGCTGTCTGCATTGATCTTTTCGCTGATGTTCAGCGAACCCCATTTCAGATAAAGCGGATATGTTCTGCCTATCAGACTGTTTATAACGCTCGCAGTCATGAAATTAAAAATCGTTCTTCCGCTGTCAAGCAATTCGTCCACCTGCTCTCCGGAATATCTCAGCTCATATTCTCCCTCGCCCGCAATTTCAAGGAACATATCCTGAAGCGCAGTTACTGTGCCGCTCAATGCTGTGACCTGCTCCGTAAGAGCCGCTACCTGTTCCTCCAAAGTGGGAGCTTCGTTTGTATTTTCTTCGTCCATATTATCACTCTCCTGAGTCTAATTGTTCTTCCACTGACAAGCCTGCTGCGGAGATGTCTGCCGCAAGTCCGCCGTCGTAGGTGAATGAAAGATTTGTTATAGGTATGTCGTAGGTCTGCTCTCCGCTGTCGTACGTGACTACGTCTCCCACGTCGAAACGGGGGTCTCCCAGACGGTGATAAAGCTCGGCGGTGTACCACGAAAAGCCCTTTATCCTGTACCACAGAGAATTAAACAGCGAGGCTGTCATATACGGGTTTTCAAATTCAAGCACACGTCCGACGGAATTCCCCAGCCGTAAAGTCAGGCTGTCGCTGACCTTGCAGGTGATGCCCGTGATAACGTTCTGCCGCTCCGAGAGCGTAGGCAGGTCGATAGTATTGTTATCGAGTATTTTTTCACTTCGTCCGTACCATTTGCGGACATATCGTCCGTATCTGTCCACAAAGCCGAATTCCCCCTGCGCTGAGGCTATGTAGCTTAGCATCTGCCTCATTGTGGCATTTTCGGGAATGCTTGTTATTTTGAAATCGAAATTTGCGGTTTTCAGCCGCAAGCCGTTATTCTCATACAGCCGTATATCCGTTTTGCTCCACAGCTTTGCAGAGCTTGTGTAGTCGTTGCCGTTTACAAGTCCCAGCTGACTGCATATATCGTTCTCAACTGCTCTCGACCACGCAGGGAGCGTTATTTTCGGCTTGTACGCCTTGTCCGAAAAATACAGCCTGTCAGCCATTGTCACCTCTGCCGAACCGTCGTTTTTCTTTGACTTTACGCAGGTGTATTTGCCCAGAGGGATTTTTTCGCCTGCAAGTATTTCTCCCAGATGTTCTATCTGCTCTACGGACATTTTTTCAAGCTCGGCGTTGGTGTATTGTTCCAGGTCGGCGTAGGTGGTAACTGCGCTCGGATTTTTCATATAAATACTAAACGTATACTCTTTGCCTAAAAACTCTGTTCCGTCGTCAACAAGCTCAGCGGTTACAAGCTGAGAGCATATAGCCCCCAGTTCTATATCGTCTGATGATGTCGTTGACTGAATATCTGTTTTTACATTGTGAATGGTATTAAAGTCAATGACTTCTCCGCTTGTACTCTCGATCCACATTCCCCATAACGCTTTGTATTGTTCTATACGGTCTATGATCTCCTCGCTTGTAACTGTGTGCATGATACCCTCCTAACGCTGTGCAAAGGTCACAGTACAGCTTTTATAGAACTCTCCGTTTTCCACTCTGACAAGTTCCTGAGGTACATAGTCGCTTGCATTCATCTCAAATGAATAATATTTACCATTATGCCAGAATGAAATTTCCGGGAAGTCAGGACCGTCCTCTATAAGCGACTGTATCTCTGCCGAATCACTTACGGACAGCATAGTCCACTTGCAGGGCAGAGTATATTTGCAGAACTTTCTTGCACCCACAAATAAGCCTGTGGTGGTCACTCTGCCCGAACCCGCAGTCCACTCGTATCTGTTAACGGGGCTCCAGCTTGCAGGGTCGGGGTCTGTTACCCATACGCCGTTAATTTTTAATAGTGTACCTGTCAAAATGCGCTCACTCCTGTCTTACGCTTGTATTGATTGTTCATGTCCTGTATAAACTTGAAAAGCGGCTTGCCGTCGATCATTCCGAAGAATGTAAAGTCAATAGATCTCAGGTAATCGTATATCTGTCTGAGTATCTCGCATACCTCATCAAGCTTGCCGTTGTCAAGCATACCTTGCAGCTTTGACAGCGGAGAAATGACCTCAGGGTCGGCGGAGGCGTTGCGGTTATCTCCTACCATTGCGAGGGTCGGAGCCGTTGCAAGTCCTCCTGTTGCCAGATGCGGTATCTCGGGAATATCTACATTGTCAAAATCAAAGCCGAAAGTCTCTCCGCCTATGCCGGGTACCCAGTCGGGGATGTCAAAGCTGAGAGTATTGATCTTATCTATTATCCAGTTCAGGGCGTTCTCTACCGCTCCGGTAAGACCGTTGATAAGGTCGATTATAAGGTTTATCGGAGTTTTTACTATGCTTGAAAATGCGTCCCATATTCCCTTGAAGATATTTTTAATTCCCTGCCATGCTTTTTTCCAGTTGCCTGTGAATACTCCGCTCACAAACTGTACAACGCCTTTTAGCACGGTTATTACGCCCTTTATAGCGTCTATGATACCGCCTATTACCTTGCCGACTGTATTTGCTATTGCGTTGATCACCTTTGTTATGGGAGGACCCAGCTTATCAACCACCCAGTTTACAATAGGAGCGATGACCTGATTATAAATATCAAGCGCGCCTGTGATAAGCTCACCTACAAAGTCAAGGAACTCGTCTAACAGCGGCTTTAAGTGCTCCGTCCAGATATTGTCGATAACGGACATAAGATTATCGAATATCGGTCTGAGTACCGTTTCCCACAGGTTTAGGAATATGTCCTTTGTCGCAGTTATGGCGGTGTTTATTCCGTCGAATATGGGCTGTCCCCACTCGTTCCAGAAATCCGATATTGACTGCCATACATCACACCATAACTGCGCTATAAAGCCTAATACGGGACTTACAGCCTCAGTCCAAAGGGTATCGAAGATCTGTTTTATACTATCAAACAGTACTCCTGTGGTCGTCCACATCTGCGTTGCAAACTGTGTTATCAAAGGAAGTCCGACGCTCAGAAAATTGCTTATTATGGGGTATACGGCAACATTCCATATATCGGAGAAAACCTTGTTGAATGTGTCGAAAAGTCCGACTGCAATATTTCCTAATGTTGAAAATACGGTTTGAAGATAGACTGTGAAGTCGCCCTCAAAGTACTTTTTCAAAGGCTCTCCCAAATCGGAAATGTCTGCAAACATATCCTGCAATATTTGCGACAGCTCCTGTCCCTCCGATTTCAGACCGTCCCATAAGCCTTTAAATGTGGGAGCAAAATTCTTTTTCGCCCACTCCCCCAGATAAGAAAACACTGCGGACGCTTTTTTCTTTATTGTCTCAAATGCAGACGTAAGGTACTTTCTGACATTATCGCCAAGCTTTTGCGCCCATGTATCGCCCTGCTTGTCAAGCGCGTCATAGTCAACGCCGCTTTCATCCTCTGAGGTATCAGACCCTTGATCTTCTTCCTGCGAAACTCTTACGACGTCATAATCGGCAAGGTATGTGTCCCCTGCTTTTTCAGCCTCCTCCGCCGTTTTCTTTACAGCCTTAGTCGCTTCAAGAGACTTTTGATAGGTAGTACCGAAAAGCCCCGAAATAAAGCTTGCAACCGCTTTTGTTACAGCCGCAAGTCCAGACATAAGCGCATTGAGATATGGCATTACAGTATTCATTATCGGAGTGAAAGCAACAGATAAATTTGCCTTGACCTCGTTAAGAGATTTTGAAAATTCGTCATTGCTCGACGCCGCCGTCTCTATTGCAGACTTTATGCCTCTGAAAACCGCATAAGCCCCCGACATCAGAAATACCGATTTCGCAGCGGACTTAATTGATTTTCCCAATTTGGCAAAAAC
>CAYNPW010000075.1:4262-7337 GCA_964399215.1 uncultured Ruminococcus sp.
TGCGGCTTGCTCTGCGGCTTTTTCCTGCGCCGCTGCTATCTTGTCACCTGCACGTTCAAACGCCTCAGAGGATCGCTGAGCGGCATTGTTAGCGGTTTCAAGATATTTCTGCATGGCTTTAACGCCCGCGTTTTCAGTCTCTGATATCTTAGCTTTTGTTCTGTCTATTGTATTCTGCTGACTTAAAAGCTGATTTTCAACTTTGTTAAGAGTTTCTGCAAGCTTTGCCGCTTCGTCGTCTGACTGCGTTTGCGATAACTGTGTTTCTAAAGCCTTATGCCTGTCCTGCAGCATACTCATTTTTTCTTCTGCAAGTTCGAGCTGTTTGGTAAGCCTGTCAATGGGTTCTGCAGGGATTTCAAAATCGGAGAAAACCGGTTCTATCGCACTTTTGGACTTCTCTGTAATTTCCGCAACTATCTTATCGACCTGAGCCATAACATTGGCTTGATCGTATTCTGCGTCGTATCTGATTTTTACGACCTCAGGCTTCTGCACCGTTCCGGAGGACGACTTAACGTCGGCAGACTGAGCCGCGTCCTGTATGAGCTTTTTCATTCTTGCCGCCTCTTGTTCGGCGGTCTCATGCCAGATGTCGGAGACCTTTTCAGCCGCCTTTTCCACAGCCTTAGGCGCGCTGTCAAAAGCCTTTTCCACAGCCTGCTCGGCAATTTTTCCCGCCTGCTCCATAGGCTTTGAAAATGCGCTCTGTATACTGCTTTTAAATTTATTCAGCTGTCCCTCGATCTGATCTTTTATGACCAGATCAAGAGATATAACGCCTACGCTTGTGCCGTTTGACACTGTTTATCACCTCCGAACATTCCTGCAAACAGCTTTTCAAAATACCTTGCAGTCTCCAGCTTATCCTGTTTTGTGAATTTTTCCGAGAGCTTAGAACTTCTGAATGCGGTCCATTCGGTTCGTATGCGCTTTTCATACGCTCCGAAATTCTTGATAATATCCTTGTTATCCTCACTGCGTATCCTGACCGTCTGACCCAGCGGAGTGTCGTGCATAAGTCCCGCAACAAGTCTGTACCAGTCGGAATAATGCAGGTTTTCCTGCTCGCTGGGCAGGATATGATACTGCTTTGCTATGGACTGCGCTATAAGCTCCCTATCAAATTCAAGGTCGTAAAAGCTTTCTTCAAATTTACTTGGTTTCCCCCTGCGGAAATCGTTCTCCGATCTCGTCCTTTTCGTGTCCCGTTACTGCGGAGATCACGATCTCAAAAAGCTCCTGATAAGCCGCCCACGAAAGATTTGCATTGTCGATCTCCTTGAAGTCCTTTGAAGAAAACGCAAGCTTGAAAACCTCGTCGATCATATCGAGGTTCTTTTCCTCAGCGTTTTTATCGCATATGTCGAGTATCTTTTTGACTGTTTTCTGCCTGTCGTCAACGGGATAGACCTTATCGCCTATTCTTATTTCGGGTGTTCCTGTGAGCAATTTGCTGTCGAGTGTGTACATTTTTGCCATAATAATGACTTCCTTTCTGATTTTAAGTATAAAAAATGCGCCCCGATCGTTCGGAACGCTTGACAATTTTTTTATCTGTGGTATAATGATAATAGAAAAGGGTACTGCGATAAGCGGTTATCTCCCTTACTTTATGTGTTTAGAAACACCGTCAGTTTGGTCGACTTGGGCGGTGTTTCTTTTTTGCCTATGGATATACGAAACTATGTATTACTTCTTCTTGAAGATGTTGTAACACAAAGCAATAACGCTGATTATCACAGTTGCGAATAAAAACATATCCGAATATGTAACCATTGTTATCACCTCCCTTTCGGGAGAAACCGCCTACCGTTATATACAGTACCCGCAGATTATTATACCACAGGCACTCTAATTTGTCAAATTATGTGAAAATTACGCCGTCGGAGCTTCGGTAAACGTCGGCTTTCCGTCTGACGCAATATCGAATGCCAGCGGAGCGACTGCAGTACTGTCTCCGCCGCCCCATTCTGTCACGCTGATAACGCCTTTTAGCACAAGCTTTGCTCCGCTGGGGAAAGTCCATGTAAGCTTTGTGGTAGCCGCCGCTCCCGTTTTAAGAGCAAGACTGTCAACATAATCGTTGCCCGGGTCTCCCACGTTTCTTTTGCCCGACACGCTTATTGTAATGGACTTGCCGGTAAGCAGACGTCTTGTCCAGCCTGCCTGATCGAAAGGTTTCCACTCCTCAACGTTGCCGTCAATGGACACTGAAAAGCTTTCCATATCGGCAATGACTACGTCGGTATCGTCTGTACCGTCCGCGCCTGCCGTATTGATCTTAAACTGATTTTCGTATACGGGGTATACTCCTGATTTTTCTGCCATAATTATTCCTCGCTTTCGTAATATACTGTCGCTTCGATAACATATTCGCATATGCCGCGCTCGTCCCTGTCTATAGGAACAGGATTTTTACATTTAAGAAAATGCACTTTGCAATGCTCCGCTTTGTACTCCCGAATGTCGGAGAGCTTATCGAGTATCTCCTCTGCCCGTTCCTCCGCAAGCGTGGGATTGTCGGTGTGGTGAATAAGTATCGAAATGTGTTTTTCCTTTGTTTTTGTACAGGCTTTTCCGCCTACGCAGATACGCTGATCTTCGGCGTTCTTGGCATTGTAAACGCCTATACAGCTATCAAGGTTTCCGTCGGTATTGCCTGCGTAGACAGCCTCAGATCTCAGAATGTCCGCAAGCATATCCGCTATATTCAGTAGTGTCATACGCCGCTTTTCTCCTTAAACAGTTTGGTATATGTATTTTTAACAAAGTCTTTTTTGTCTCCGCTGATATAGGGTTCAAGCCATTTCGCGCCGGCATTTGCATTTTTTCCCCGCTGAAAATTATATTCCGGGTGATAGTACAAGCGACGAGCCTGCGGTGAACCTGTAACAAGCGTTGCGCCGTGTTCATCAGCTTCAACAAAAGTCTGATTATTCTGCATATCGCCCGTATCAAACGGCATTGTCCCTGAATTTTTAAGGTTTGTTCTTACCTGTTCCATAGTATTCTCCGCCGCCTCAACAGCCGCCTGTTCGATTTTTTTGATTGCCTGAATATCCAGCTTTATCT
>CAYNPW010000075.1:7437-10641 GCA_964399215.1 uncultured Ruminococcus sp.
TCAAACCAGCTCCAGTCTCGTATAATTCACGCTCCCGTCGGGATTTTTCGCCTTTTCGGAGGCGTTTATCCTGTACTCTCTGCCGCCGATAAAAACATATCCGTCTATAACTGCGCTGTCGGGAGCAATGTCTCCGTTGAAAAGAACCTCGCCCGACAGAGTAATAAGCTGCTTTTCGGCGTTAAGCTTTTGCTTGGATCTTTCGCTGTGAAAGCATTTGCCCTCAAATATCACTGTCTTTTTCTTTGAGCCGTCGCGGTCAAGCCCGTCGGTGCGGTAAACCGTAACAGGGGCTACGCAAACTCTGTCGGGCACAAGCTTGGGAAATTTCATCACATCAGCCCCCTGTAACAAAGTCCCGTCTGCGTGAGAAGTCCGTAGACCTCGCTTGTGGTCGTCACTCCGCCCACAGTCAGCACCTTAGAGCGGTCAAAGGACATCGATACTCCAGATATACTGTAGGAACTCAGCGGACTTTCAATCAGCTCCGCGTTTGCATACGCAAAATCCGCCTGCTTTGCAACAGCCTCCTTGATTATCCTCTGCTGAAATCCCGTCAGATTTTCAAAGCCCTTTTTCACAATTCTGTTGAATGTCAGACTGTCGATAACGCGGCAGGCGTCCCTCAGACAAGGTTCTGCATCCTCTTCGGGTATACTGCCGAAATATTCGTCAAGGGAAAGATAAAGCCTACTCATTCTTACCCGCAGGCTTTTCGCTCGCCTTAAGCTCCTTGTTCTCTGCCCTTAGCTTTTTGATCTCCGCAAGAGCCTTGTCGTACTCAGCGCGGCTCACCGTGCCCGACGGAGAACGTTCAATAACCTTGCCCTTATCGTCTGTGATGTCATAGCCCTGCGACAGATATGCCGCTTTTGTATTCTCGTCCACCGTGTACACCTTGTTTGCTTTTACTGCTTTCATATAAACTCCTCCTTACTCTGCGGCGTGGATAATACAGCCGTCCTTAAACAGATGATCTATTGCGAACGTGCCGTTGTAACGTCTGTTCTGGTACAGATAATTGTCGGAAGTCCTGCTGTCTGTGCCCGGAGCAAACAGATGTATGTAAGAATATTTCACACGGGACACCTGACAATCGGGATCGATAAGAATGTAGTCCATAGCCTTTGCAGTGGACGAGGCGGCACAGCCGTCCGTGAAATCAAAAGCTGTTTTGAAACGCGACGACGGTACGGTCACGATATTTCCTATATCGTCAAGGCTGTGGACTCGTCTGTCGATACCTCCGCCTTGCTTGATGTCAAGGGTACGCTGAATACCCTCAGCATTTTTAAGCAGTTTCTTGTATGCGGGAGTACAGAAAAGCACAAGCCTGTCAAGAGGAACTCCGACGTCCTCCAGCTTTTCGAGGTTCTCGTCAAAGTCCGCAAGAATATTTGCGGCTGTGAGAGCCGTTGTCTTGACCTGCGCGCCTACTCTTTCCGCCTCCGAATACAGCTTTGAGAACGTATAGCAGTCAAGCTCGGGAATAGCCTGAGTACGGTCAAAACGGTTCTGGACGTTGGCAAGAGAAACTACAGTGTCCGTTTCGTCGAAGTCCATAGGGTCGATAACAAATTCGATAGAACGGTCGTGATCGAGGGTCTTTGTCTCGTAGTCGTTCTCATAACTGCCCTGCGAAAAACCTAGAGAGCCTCTTGTATGGTCCTTATAGCCCGATACCGAAAGAGTGGGTATCTTGATAGTTTTACCGCCCGAAAGCTGAATATCGGTATTTGAATGATAGAGAGCGTCTGAAACGGATTCCTGACCGTAAAGCTCTCTGAGCTTATTTGAATAAATTTCAGCGTAGTTTACTGTGTTTGGCATAATTTACACCTTACCTTTCTTTTTAATTCCGAAAGCCTGTGAAAGCTTATCGCTGTCTGTTTTTTTGCTGTCCGAGCCGCTGTCTGCGCCTACCTTAAAGCCGTTTCCGGACTTGTCCTTGCCGTCTGCTTTCCAGTCGGGATATTTCTTAGCCACAGCCTGCAAAGCAGTTGTAATCTCAGTACCGTCACGTTTGACGATAGCCTCCGCAAGCGTAACGGCGTCCTCCATACAGTCGGGCGCAAAGCCTATCTTCATAGCCTCAAGCTGAGTTTTCAGCGTGAGATTTTCAGCCTTTAGCTTGTCGGTCTCTGACATCTGCGGAACGTCGGGAGCTGTTTCCTCCTTATTTTCTTCGGACTTGTCCTGAGCCTTTGGTTCTTCCTTTGGAGTTTCCTCAGCAGGTGCGTCCTCGCCGTTCTCGTCCGTCTGCTTGCTGTCGGACGACTTTTCCTCTGACTTATCGTCCTTGGGCGGTTCTTCTTTCTGCTCCTGTTCGGCGGTTTCGGACTTCTTGTCCTTTTCTTCCTCGTCGGGTCTTTTCTTTTCCTCTGACATGGTTTTACCTCGCTTTCTGAATTTTGGTATAATAAAAGCACCACGTTTTCGAAGTGCTGATATTCGTGTTTGATTTTGGGCATAAGAAAACCGCTCATTGTTGGGCGGTTTAATAATTATAATCCTCTAAATTCTGCACTAATGCAATTATCGGTCTTACATTTTACGGAATACGACAATCCTTTGTCCTCAATCATTATTTCATTTCCACAACGAGGACATCTCTTTTCAGTTTTTCCGTTTTGAATAATATCGTCTTCGGCTGAAACCAAAAATTTATGTTCATCAATTGTTGTTTTAGTAGCCATACAAAATTCTCCTTATGAAATCGTTATTTTTTATTGTAACGCCACTTTCTCTTGCTCGTTCAAGAGCGTCCAATACAAGGTCTCGCCTTTCCTCGTCAGTTAGGTTAGGGCAATTTTTTGCCGCCATATAACTTGCTCTGAATTCATCGTTCCATGCTCCGTTTGGTACATTAGTCCCTCGGTTAGCTCTATGCCCATAATACTCATGAGCAAGGGCAGCCCTTGACGACATTCTGTCTCTTGGGTGATTAGAATTCAAATCGGGGAGTACATCTCCTTTAACACGGATTTCATCAAGAACATCATCGTATCCAGTTCTACGACCTTTATTGAACTTGAATACCGATTCATCAGCTTCGATAGAAGCTATATCTTTTTTCAAACTCTCAATCTCAGTTTCAGCCAGAATATGACTTGGCGCTGTTCTTAACCCGTTAGGAAGATTTCTTGAAGCTATACTCCTTGCTCCTATTATACCACCTTTTGCGGATTTGTCAACAGCTCCCCC
>CAYNPW010000076.1:0-10522 GCA_964399215.1 uncultured Ruminococcus sp.
AATTTGTGTAATCTTCGGCAGAGTACTCCTTTGCCTTTGCTACCAGAGCCTCCAGTTCCGTCTTGTCACCTACTGCGGATTCGTCAACTACGAGACTGTCTATAGCCGCCTGAACAAGAGAGATCTGCTCTTCGTAGGCATTTGAAGCGTCAACTGTGCTGCCGTATGATGCTTCATAAACCGTTTCTGCAAGCTCTAAAACCTCAAGAAGTTCGTTCCAGCTGTCGCTGGTGTAAAGCTCTTCATCATAAGTTTTTGCAAGGTCTATTTCTCTGCGAAGTGCAGACTTATCAAAACCAAAGCCATTCTTTATGAGGAATGTCTTATAGTCAAGATATCCAATATCTTCGTCATTGAGTTTTGTTGTAGCTGAGAATACCAGCAAGGTTCCAAGCTCGCTGTCTTTAATTTCATCATATTCGCTTCCGCCTATTGCAGCCATCATAGGCGAAGCAATAGTCATTCTTACAGCGTTTCTGTCTTCTAACCAGCAGCTTTCTTCAAGTTCGATTATTCCGCCCTTAATACAAGCATATTCTGTAACTGCGTCAAAGCCTGCATTATCTACCAATGCTCCGTTTTCGTCTACTAAATAATTTGTGTAAACTGTGTTTTCGTCATAGCCGGCGCAGTGAAGCTCGCCGATATACAGCCCGTCAAAGCCGTTAGACGTCATGTCAGTCGCCTTAAAGTAGAGCGTAACCTTTTCGCCGTCGTTTACAATATATGCGTCATGTACCAACGTGTCGTTCGCCATTGAAGGTGTGCCGTCGCTCGCACTGCTTTTGTTAAGGTAAATCTGCGTAGCGTATATACCCTCGGATAATTCAAAAGGATTCACCCTGTCGCTTAGCTTGGCAATAGCAATTGTTGAACCGTTTATGCCATACCCTTCTGTCATTGAACTATAACTGCACGTATGTGTATCATAGTCTAAATCAAATATAGCGGCAATTCCGCCTATTACTCCTTTATAATCTCTGGATTCAATATAGGTATTGCTTTCTACATAATCGTCCGGGAATTTAATATTTACCGTAAGTCTAAGATCATCTTCAAGCTTTTCTCCGTTTAATTCAAACGATAGCGTATACCAATTCGCTTCGGAGTATTGAGATGTATCGTATCCGTAATTTCGTTCTTCCAGATTTTCGTCGACTATAAGCTTTGTGTCTTTAGAAAGCCTTGAGGTATTTGTCTTTATTGTAAATGTCACTCCGGTTGATGTAGTTTCTTCAAGAGTGAACCATTCGATCGGTTCGTCCAAAGAAATGCACGGAGAGCAATAGTATGTCCGATCATACGATTGTGTTGAACCGTCTACAGAAGTGTAAGTATAAACCGTATCAAATAAGACATATTTTCCGAAAAGGAATTCCGTTTCGTTATCATATGTTATCGTGATATAATCCCCCAGATCATCGCTCTCTACTTCCAAGTCGGTAAACTGAGATGTTCCCGCGGTAATACTCCAGTCATAATAAGTTCCTGTTGCATCGGTATAGCTTCTTCCGGACAGCACCCTGAGATTCTCAGGTTTACTGCATTTCGGATAAAAATTGTCGTAATAGTTGATATAATACTTTGCTGCATACGTTCCGTCGGCATTTTCTGTTACAGAATAGCCTCCGTTATCAAACAGCTTCAAAATTTGATCTGAAGCTTTGTAATAAGTATAAAAATAACCTGTCGTATCTTTTCCTGCATCTCTCAGCGTGTATCCAGCGCTTCCGTCAGTGACAGCGTCTTTGATCTGATCTACGCTATAAAGGCTGTCAAAATCAAGCCATATCCATGAGCCATTATGATATGCTCTAGCATAAGATGGCGCCAAAGCCTCATTTGTAAGATATGCTTTTGCCGGAGTACTTACAGGGGTGTTAAACCACTGCAGGCACCAAAGAGGCTGCGTAAAATCATCTATTTTAATGGTTATATATGCCACATCAAGCGTCTCATCATAAACTATATTAGAATCGTCGTCTGCTGTGTAATCAAAGTAATCCTTATTTTCTTCGGTTGTTTCTATTGTGTATGCTTTCAAGTATTCGTTTGTTCTGAATGTATCCTCATCTGTCAGCTCCCTTTCGTCTAACAGTCTTTCCGGTACATTTTTCGTTGTATAAGAAGACGATGTAAATTCATCGTTATATTCCTGATTTAGAGTAATAAACGCGTCACACAGACTCCAGCTTTGTACTCCTATAGTAAGATACTGAGTTCCGTCGTCTTTTATCTCTAAAACCGCCTGGCTGTAATATTTATTTGCCAAATTCAAATTACTGAGATTTTCCGTGTATTGTTGCTGTCTGTAAAGAGGCGCAACGTACTTTCCGGGTTCCAAGGAATATTCCTCAGATTGTGAAACGGAATCGTTTTCCGCATGCGCTATGACTTCAGAGTCGCTTTTTATGACTCCCGCAGAGAGCGTTGTGAGCGCAAGCGCTGCAGAAAGAGTGACGCTGAAGAATCTTTTCCCCAAACTCTTCTTTTTCATATCCATTAAAGTCCTTACCTCCTAATCAAATTTATAAAAGCCGCCATGCCGCAGCAATACAGGCACGGCGGCTATTTAAACGTATGCTTATGAGTGTTTATACCAGTACGAATTTGAGTACGCTGCCGCTGTGGTATCCGTCTACTGCGTATTCATATTCCGCACCTACGGTGAGAGTAACAACATTGCCTTCAATGAGATTATCTTCTGAACCGACCTCATACAATCCGGTGATACTGCCCTTCACCTCTCCTCTCGGAGTAGTAAATGTACCCTCCTGAAGTGTCAGAGTTACAGTACCGTTGCCATTGTAAGTTGCATATGCAATATTCGCGTCATACATGCTGTACGGCGCTGCCGCCCATTCAGAAGTGCCGTTATCGTCGGAATCCCAATAAGCGTAGAATCCGCCTTCTCCGACAATATTCTCATTAGCATCGTAAACCGCAGCCGCAGAAGCGCTTAGTCCTGTACCTACAGCCATGCACGCCGCCATTGCAACTGCCGCAAGTGCCGATGAAACTCTTTTAAATTTTTTCATAATAAAAGCCTCCTTTTCGAGTTAGCTCTACCTAACTCATTTTTAAAATCTTTTTAGCAATTTACCATATCCGCAGGTACCTATACGAATCCGATAAAGCTTATTTTTTTGATTAGTCGTCACTAACCTTAATTCATTATATCATACGCTCGTAGACTTGTCAATCGCATTTTTGTAGCACATCTTGCAACAAACGCCCGAATTTTAGGCTTTTTGGGCAAGTTTGTCCCGATAAATCGTTAGTTGCAGTTTTGCAACAAAATTTTAAAAAATCTACTTTTTACACAAAAGTTATCAATAATTATAGTAATTATTAGTAAAAGTTTCTAACATTTATTGCTGAAAAATTGTTCTTTTTCTATGTATATATATAACAAAAATGGGAGAATTTTTATAAATGCATTCAAGGATATGGCAGAAAGCGCAAAGGCTCAGCACGAGACCGACAAATTCTGAGTAAAGAATTAAAGCTTTAAAAAACTGACAGAATCCATGGCTGTGGATACCGCTATCATTATAGCTGCTGCAAACAGCACCGTCATGCATTAACCCCTATATTTAATACATTTTACAAAAGAAAGATTAATTTTCCATTGCATTAATCTTTCTTTTGTAATTTGCAAATTAATGTTGGATAAAAATAAAAAATGCAGGATTTAATACAAAATCCTGCACAGCCTGTCGCAAACCCCTGATTCAACAACGGATCAGGGGTTTGGCGACAGATTGAAATATAATAAGATTATATTGTCAAGCCGACATTACAACATTAAATGAAGAACTTTGCATCATAATTTTATTCTCTGTTTTTCAGGACCTCTGCCGGTGTAATCCTGTTTATCTTTCTTACCAGAAGTCTGTTAGTCACAAAATAAATCAGCATGACCGCCGCAAAAACTATAAGATATATATACCACTCGTAATGTAGATTTATTTCGCATGCGACATTCGCAATAAACGTAGGGTAAATTGAATTTATCAGCAGTCTTGCCAACGGCATACATATCAGTGCGCCGACCGCTACGATTATTGAATTCCCGTTCAGATACAGTCTGCGTATCTCATTTGATCTGAATCCGAAAATTTTCACAAGAGAAATTCCAAAGCTTGCTCTGCCGATCATTACGCCAAGCATCAGATACATTACCACGCAGAAAATCACTGCCGATACTGCTATGAGAGTAGTAAACATAGGCGTCATCAGTTCCATGAACACCTTTGATGATTTTTCTATATCGGATCTTGTAGTTACCGAATAGAGCCTGCCTTCGTCAGTATACAGTTCTTCATCTGAGAAAACCGTATTGTAGTAATCGTCCTCCTGACCAAAAAGTTCTCTCATAATGTCAATATCCATAAACACAGTCAGACCTACGGAATATTGCGTAACTCCGTCAACTGTAAAGATGTAATCCGTCTCGCTTGCGCTGTCCGTAAGCGTCAGCTTATCGCCGGCTCCCACATTGTAATGTTCCGCAACAGAATTGCTCACAACGATATGATTTTTTATTTTTTCAGGTTGTGCATCAAAATATTTGTTTTCGCCGTCAATTCCCATAACGGTAACATCAAGCGTATAGCCTGTTTGTGTTTTTGAAAGAGTTTCGCTGTAAGCGGCCTCCCCTCCCTCGGGAACGTTTTTTTCAGGATATTTATACAGATACATATAATTGTATTTTGTATCACTTACATTATCCTTTTTAATATTTGAGCATAGCATACAGGTGTTAAGCGCCAGCATTAAGATCAGCATGGATATAAACATGCCGAACATAACCGTAAGACCTGTTCTGGCTTCTCTTATCATCTGCCTTATCTGAAACAGCCTTACAAAGCTTCTGCTCTTTATTTTTATATTTCTGTGACCCGATGACTTATGTTCATTTCTTATAAGGGAAAGTGCGGTCTGTGAAAGACGTTTGTTTATGACAATCAGGTTTACGATTACGCACACCAGCACAGGCATAACTACGCTGTAAGCAATAAGATACAAAGGATATATATTATCGAACTCAGGCAGTGAGAAATAATTGAAGCTGTCCTTCAGCTGAATGTCTAATCCGATTTTGCTGAAACCGGCAAATGCTCCTATAAGTCCGCCTATAAAGGTAATAACAACCGGCAAAGTAAGGTAGTGTACAATCAAATCTCTTTTCTTTACGCCCAGAGCATACAAGGCTCCGATGACGCCGGATTCATTTTCTATCTGATGAATGACAAATACTGAAATTACATATGTAAACAAAATAAACACAATAACTCCGGCAATAAGTCCCACCCGCTTATTCATCACAACATCGCCTTCGGCTGCTCTTATCCTGCAATTATTTTTAGCTTCAACAAACGAAGTCAGATTGTTGATCTCGATGCTGAAAAAATCGTCGATAAGCTTATCTGTTTCGATTTTCAGCTCATTTACACCGTCTGCAAGCTCCGCTGAACCGTCATATGCCTCGCTTACCCCGTCTGTGTATTCCGAAATCCCGTATGTAAATTCTTTAAGTCCGTCAAGTGACTCTTTAAGCGACTTCAGATCCTCTGATTTTGTTTGCTCTATATATTTATCCAGAAGCTCTGCATAATTATCGGCAGTAAGCGTTTCATTAACACCCATAGAGACAAGTCCTATGTTTGCCTGCGCAATATAACCGTCAAAAAGCTCCTTTGCAGCGGTATTCAGTTCGCTGCTGTTTTCATTTAGCCTGCCGATACCGTCCGTAAGTTCGTTTGCTCCGTTATACAAATCATTTATTCCATCAAGCAAATCGTCTTTTCTGCTGACGGCGGCCTCTATCGTCTCCTGAAAATATATGTCTTCAACCTGTGTGTAATCAAAGTCAAAATCCTTGATTTTCTGTTTCAGCTTTTCATCTGTCATTCCGTCGCCCAGACGGTACGCGTATGTATAATCCTCAGCTTTCTGATCGGTATTTGCCTTTATATCCTCGTACTGTTCTGAAGTCACAAACGCAAGTCCGAAAGCAGAACTTTCGACTGCGACATCAGAGAATTTAGCTATCGGCATATCATAATCGGGAACAGAACCTACTCCTACTATATTAAAATCAGTTCCCGCGATCGTTATGGTATCGCCTACTGAATATCCATTTACCTCCGCATATCTTTTTTCAAGTACAGCTTCGCCATATTTTTCTGCCGTCCTGCCATTGTCAAGATCGATCAGATTGATTTCCTCACGGGTTTTCATAATACGAATAGTAGAGCCGTCCTTCATTGTAATATCCATACTGAACTTTTTTTCAAGCGTTGTTCCGTCTGATACGATCTCCTCAGTCTGTAATTCTGTAAGAGGTACAAAAACCGAAAATTCACCGTCCTCAACAAGATTTTCTGCACATTTATTCTCAGTACCCGTAATGATAATTTCAGAGGCTGCGACAATGCTTATGATAAGATACATTCCCATAACTATGAGCAGTACCAGAGCGAGATACCGCATAAAGTTGCTCTTGAGATCACGGATAAGTCTTTTTCTTAAAACCCTGTTCATTACAAATCCTCCAGCTCTGCCGCAGGTATGCGGTTTTCATTTATATACTCCTTTTTTATCAAACCGTCCTTGACGATTATTACCTTGTGTACCATACTCTTGATCGAGTTATTATGGGTGACAATCAACATAGTTGTACCGTATTTTGTATTGATCTTCTCTAATAAAATAAGAATATCTCTCGATGTCTTTGAATCCAGCGCACCTGTCGGTTCGTCACACAGAAGAAGCTTGGGATTTTTAATCAGCGCACGTGCAATAGCGCATCTTTGCTGCTGTCCGCCCGAAAGCTGTGAGGGAAATTTATTTTGATGCTCTGTAAGTCCAAGCGTTTCAAGCAGTTCGTCCATATCCAGAGGCTCGTCAGAAAGATACTCGCAAACCTGAATATTCTCGCGTACCGTAAGATTAGGTACAAGATTATAAAACTGAAAAATAAATCCTAGGTTATCTCTGCGGTAATCGGAAAGCGCATCGGGCTTTAAGCCAAAAATCTCCTTACCGTCAACCTTTACTGAACCGCTGTCCATTACGTCAAGTCCGCCTATACAGTTAAGCAACGTTGATTTTCCGGAACCGCTTGTCCCTTGAATAACGCACATCTGTCCCCGCTCCACACCTGTGGTAACTCCTTTAAGCACCTGAATGTAGCTTTCGTCCTTGCCGTAGCTTTTCTTAATATCCTTCACTTCAAGATACATAATAAAACCTCCTAAAAGTTATCTAAAACTAACTCAAATACTCATCATGAGCATTTTCTGACTATATTATTTGCGCCGGATAACATAACTCTGTTATGTTATCCGCCTTATAAATGCCGTACCGAGCGGTACGGCAAAAAATTAATACTGTATGTCATCATCGGAAATCAGAATCATTTCCATCCAGCCTCTGACAATATATTCCATAATGAGCTTCATATTTCTCAGCGCATTTTGCTCGTTTGGCTCATGAATAAGCAAATGAATAAAAGCGTCAACAGCCATATGGGTAAACCAATGCATAATATAACGATTAACTCTTTTACCGGGCAGCTGTAAAGCCATATTCTCAGCCATAACTATATACGCTTGCTCGATCATATCCACCACACGGTCAACGCAGTTCTCATATTCCGATCCCTGAGACTTAGTAAGCAACAGCATAAAAGCGTCGTAGTTGGAATAGAGATGATGAATCAGAAAAGCGGCAATTTCATCATGATCTCCGTCGCTGTGCTCATATGTATTCGCTTCGGAAAGCTGGTGAGCATCTTCGGTAAAATGCTCCGTCATAAAACCTATCAGCTCAGCAAACGGCTTTGAAACTATAGCACCGAACAAGTCCTCTTTATTTTTAAAAAAGAAATAAAGCGCGCCGGTAGTAACTCCTGCTTTGGCACAGATTTTTCTTAGAGAAGCCTTCATATATCCTTTTTCCATGAATTCCGCTTTTGCGCTTTCTATCAAGCGTTCTTTGGTTTGGCTGTCCTCTGCCATTACTTCACCGCCCAACACAACATAGTTATGCTAACGTAACAATGTTATGTTAGCATATTATCATACAATTGTCAATAGACCGAGATTAATTTCAGCGGTTTGTACAAAACTGTTCAAAGTATTGCTTTTAATTTTGTTCCGCTGAATTATCTCTTATCTTTCTCTTAATTTACAAGATCGCCGAACTGCTCCATAAATGCGTCTGCCACAATTTTTCCCGCTTCACCGTTGGGATGTCCGCCGTATTTAGCTGCCGAAGGAGTTTCCGGATCGCACAGATACGACGCGAAATCAAAATAATATGCGCCGTAGTCCTCTGCAACCTGTTTGAGCATTTCATTATACTCTGTTCTTACGGCCTCCTGCTCCTCGCCGTAATCCTGCGGCGGCGCATTAAACAGTATTATATTCTTCACCTCTGCCGCTTTGAGCTGGTCAAGTATGGGAGTAAGATAGTCAACTATTTCCTGAGCGGTATTTCCTCCGTCTCCGTTAAGCTCGCCTGCAATAATATCGTTTGTACCGAAAGCAACTATTGCCGTATCACAGTTTGCCGCTCTGCCAAGCCAGTTTCCGCAGGTTGCAAGATCGCTGGTTCTCGCCCAGCCCAATCCGCAGTTCCAGAATGATGAACTATCTCCGAGCTGTTTTGCGATCTGCGCCGCCCAATATTCATACTGCATGAATTCAGTCTGACAGCCCTGAGTTATGGAGTCGCCGATAGCCATGACTCTGTTTGTAACGTTCTCTCGCTTTGCTCCGATAAATACGGGAAGAGGTATTTCTCCGCAATAGCCGAACTCCCCCTCTCCGCTTGTATCGGCTGTTGCAGAAGTAAGATCAGCCATATTGTTTGCAGGAATTTCCTCTCCGTTCAACGTCCACTCCCAAACGAGATAGTGTCCCTCGGGAATATCTATTGTCACAGGATCGCTCCAATAAGCCTCAACAGGAGCTACATCCTTACTTGTTTCACCTCCGAAGGTAACTTCCGTTTTGTTCGTCAGCTCGTCCTCGGCAGAAGTTCCGCCGTCGTAAACACAGGCTGAAACAATGGTATAGTTACCGCCCTCCTTACCCACATAAATCGGCTTTCCTCTGTTATAGGTGGAATCTATTATGTTTGAAAAGTAAAAACAATATTCAAGCTCACCGTACTCCTCTATCGGGATATAAGCTCGGTAGGTCACGTTCTCCGCTTTTTTGACTCTGCCGTTGTTACCTGTGGACAGATATGTATTTGAGGTGTATATCTCAAAATTTTCGTCCTCTACCTTACAGCTCTCAACTACAGGTTTTTTGGACTGTTCCTCGCTTTCGGAGCTGTTTTCCTCAGACTTCTCAGCGTCGCTGTTCTCTGCAGCGCTTGATGTTTTATCAGTCTGCGACGAACTTTCCTTGGAACCGCAGGAAGCTAATGCACCCACTGCAAGCGCTAGGGCAGCAATAATTGATATTACTCTTTTCATTATTATACCTCCGTAAATATTTACTTTATCTGAATTATAGCATATGTAATCGGTTTCGTCAAGAGATTTTAATTGAAGTATAAACGGTTCAGTCACTTCTAACTAATATCCGCATTAAACTCTCAGGACTTCAACATTTTTACCCTTACTTCGGATAATGCCTTCCTCATTCAGCTTTTTGATCTCCCTCATCATTGCACTGCGGTCAACAGACAGATAGTCCGCCAGATCTGAAAGAGACATGGGTAGCTTTACCGCACTTTTTCCCTCCTCTGAAGTCAGATATGCTAAATAATATATAAGTCTGCCGCGAATAGTCCTCTGACTCAAAATATCAATGTGAGTCTGCCAGCGCCGCACGGACGTGTTTATAAACAGATCCAACAGACGTACATGCCTGCCGCAGCAGTTTTCACAGCAGGAGGTCAGTTTTTCATAATTTATGTACGTTATATTGCACGCGGTATATGTTACAATATAATACGCATTGAGCAAAGAATTCGGTGAAAACCGGCTGCCGAAAACATCTCCTCTGCGGTAGCAGTTTACTATACTTTTCTGTCCGTCGCTGTTTATGCTGACAAGATAAGCCGTACCGTATGTTATTATCCCTACATCGCCGCTTTCATCGGACATTCTCATTATTACCTTACCCTTTCCGTAGTTTTTTTCCACAGGTCTGAAGCAAGAGTATAGCTTAGATATTTCGTCGGCTGTAAAGCCTTTTTCAATTAACAATTTATTCATTACATTTCCTCCCATATCTACATTATAATGTGGCTCATTTCAAAAAAGAATACCACATATTGTATTATAACATAAAATTGTTGCAAATGCAACAGACAAGAAAAAGTTTTTATAGTACAATGTATAAGCAGTCTTTCAGACTGTTATTTTGGAGAAAAAAAGACAACCTATATATAAAGATACAATTAACCTGTTAAACAGGAAAAGCATTTTTATCAGGAGGACAGAAAAGTTTGAAACAAACCCCCAACCCAATCTCTAAAAAAGAGCATAGCGAAA
>CAYNPW010000077.1:0-10447 GCA_964399215.1 uncultured Ruminococcus sp.
AGGAGAGGATTCTCCTTATCGCCGAACTTCTTGCCTGTGATCTCTTCCATTTTTACAATGTACTCGTTGATTTCAGCCATAATATCAGGATTGATCTCACGGCCGTCCTCATAATACTGAGTACAAGCTTCTGTTGTGATTGTAAAGCCCTGAGGAACAGGGAGACCGATGTTGGTCATTTCTGCAAGGTTAGCGCCCTTGCCGCCGAGAAGTTCTCTCATGTTAGCATTGCCTTCAGAGAAAAGATAACAATACTTCTTTGCCATTGGTTTTTCTACCTCCAAATTATTACTATTCCGTAAATGTTGAAATTTCCATTCACACTTATTACGGTTGTATTTATATTATAACAGACTTTAAACAAAATTACCATAGTTTTCACCAATTTTAAGGCACAAAAACTTGTACAATTTTTTGCCGAAATTTATGTGCATTTTAAACAATTCTGCGTGAAATCAACGCCGCTTGATGTTAAATATTATAATAAATCGATTCAAAATTTACACTTATGAGGTATATTTCAGATCAAATTCAGGAGTTCAGTTCAAAACCGTATTTTATATTTATGCAGGAACGATTTATATTTATGCAGGAACGATTTTCGACTTGATTTTCATTGGGATTAGTGGTATAATATTATGGAATTTCTTAATCATAAAATAATCGGAGAGAGTTATTATGGATACAAAAGACAAAAAGCTCACACATGAGCTTGAACCCATAATTGAATATGAGGACTGTACAGATTACGTTCCCAGCGCGGAGCAGACGGCATATGAAGAAGACCTCATCAGGCGTATGAAAGAACGTCGTCGTATCGCTGAGCGCAAACGCATACAGCGAAATCGAACTATTGCCATTATACTTCTTTTGGTCGTTATTCTGCTTATAGTCAGAGGCTGCTCAAAAAATGATACGGACAAGCCCGCAGAGGATAGCTCCTCTCTGACCTCGGAAAGCGATCCGCCGGCAAATACTGAAGTCAAAGTCAAATCTGCTGAAAAGTCAATTGAAAACAATACACAACAGGCTGAACACGACATAAAACAAATCAACGGTATGACTTTTGTAGATGATATTCTTATTGTCAATAAGACCTACTCTCTGCCTGACGACTACGATCCGGGAACAAGCTCGGTTGCTCAGAACGCTTTTGACAAAATGGCGGCGGACGCTTTAAACGACGGCATTTATCTGTTTATAAACTCGGGCTACCGCAGTTATCAGGAACAGACCGAGCTTTACACTATGTACGCCTACGAAAGAGGCATAGAAGAAGCCGACAGAGTATCTTCACGCCCGGGACATTCAGAACATCAGACGGGATTGGCCTTTGATGTCAATTCTACTGAATTCTCCTTTGCAGATACTGAAGAAGCTAAATGGCTGGCTGAGCACTGCTCTGAATACGGCTTTATTATCCGTTTTCCCGAGGGCAAAGAGGACATTACCGGATACGAATACGAACCGTGGCACATCCGATATCTGGGCGAAGAACAAGCAAAGGCTGTGACCGAAAGCGGTTTATGTCTGGAAGAATATCTGGGCGTGACCTCAGACTACAAGTATGCCGACGATACGGAATGTTTTGCAGATTACGGCTGTGATTATGATTATAACCGATAAAGCTTGAGCCGAACGGTTTGCTGTGCCGTTCGGCTGTTTTTAATAATCTGTCATATAATATTTGTACGCGGACTGATCATTAGTATCATATGTATTTTTCATTATACCGAATAATTGTATCCTGTGGAACAATTTTAGATATTACCTCAACAATTTGGCGTAAAATTGCATACGGCGCGCATCTTAAGGAATTAAAGATACGCACCGTATTTCGGTTATTATAGAAAATATCATTTTTTCTGAATATTCTTCTTAGCATTACGAATGCTAAGTTTAATTTATCGGCAAAGTTACTGTAAATTTTGTACCCTTACCGTACTGTGACTCTACTATTATATTCCCTTCGCACAGTTCTATTATTCTTTTTACCAGCGGTAAACCCAGTCCGTTGCCCTCCGCCGAATGGGCGCTGTCCCCCTGATAAAATCTCTCAAAAATATGGTGTATAGTCTTTTCAGTCATGCCAATGCCTCTGTCGGAAAATTCTGCTCTTATCTGCTCTCCGTCACGTTTTAGCGTTATTGTTATAAGACTGTCCTCCGGAGAAAATTTTATAGCATTGCCGATGATATTGACCCACGCCTGTGAAAGCATTTCCGCATTTGTCTCATAGCGTATTTCCTCCATATCTATATCAAACTCGATACCCTTTGCCGACCACTGCTTTTCCAGCAAAAGCACGCAGCTCCGTATCTGTTCGTCTAAAGATATCTCTGTTTTATCGGTGATTATCTGCTGATTTTCAAGCTTTGACAGCATTAAAATATTTGCTGAAAGGTTTGTAAGACGTTTTGACTCCGATATGATTATGTCGATATACTCGGCTTTCTTTTCAGCGCTCAGATTGTCCTTTTTAAGCTGTTTTGCAAATCCCTGAATGGAAACGATAGGCGTTTTGAACTCGTGAGAAAAGCTGTTTATAAAATTCTCGCGGAACATCTCTACGCCGCTTAATTCCTCAGCCATTTTATTGTAGCTTTCCACAAGCTCGCTTATCTCGCCTGCCGCGGAAGCCTCCTTGACCCTTATGGTATAATCGCCTTTTTCAACTCTTTTCATTGCCTTGATGACTTCCTCAACAGGCTTGAAGGCAATTTTCGCCACAATGCCTGACAATCCGGTACCGATAATACAGCTCACCACAAGGCAGACTATCACAAGCACACCGGGCGTGTTGTGAATAACCGAAAAGCCGAAAACTCCTATGAGAATGAGCATTATCGTTCCCGCAAGAAAACCCGAGCAGAGCATAAGAGAAAACACAAAAAACACCAGTGAGGCATTGAGCGTGTAGTATCTTCCATGTCGTTTTATAAAATCCTTTATGCGGCATTCAGCCCTTTCCTTTATCTTCATGGCTGCTGCTTGACCGCCTTATATCCAAGGCCTCTTACGGTGACGATCTCAAAATCTCTGTTCGCCTTTAATCTCTCGCGTATACGGTTAACATGAACGTCCACAGTACGCTCGTCGGTCTCGGAGGTCATATCCCATAGTTCGTCCATAAGCTGACGTCGGGTAAAAATCTTCCCTGGATAAGACAGAAGCTTGTACACCAGCATAAACTCCTTTGGGGGAAGCTCTGTCACACTGCCGCTGAACTGGACCGTCATTGCGTCGTAATCCAGAACGGTGTTCCCTACGGTTATCTTGTGCTCGCTGACGATCTTGGAACGTCTTAACAGCGCTTGAATACGAAGTATCATTTCCTCCTCGTCAACGGGCTTGACCATATAATCGTCCGTACCCATGCGAAAGCCGCGCTTTTTATCCATGGAGGTTTCCCTCGCAGTAACCATAAGAACAGGAGTTTCTATCCCCGCTTTCCGAATGCTTTCACATAGCTCAAAGCCGTCCATACGTGGCATCATGATATCCATTATGATAAGATCTACCTGCTTTTCATCGAGAATGTCCAGAGCCTCTATACCGTCTCGAGCCTCAACGGGAACGTATCCGTTCTGCTCCAGCACATCGCAGGTCAGTCTGCGGGTATGAACATCATCCTCTACAACCATTATGTTAAACATATTATGCCGCTCCTTTGCTGTAATAATCTGAGTATACACGTCATTTATTAACCTTATATTAATTTAATTACCGCATCCCCGTTACTTAACAAAACAAGCCGCCGTTAAAGCGACTTGCTCAAGAGAATTCAAAGCTATCTGCCCTTGTGTTTCTCTTTTTTCTTTTGCTGTTTCAGTTCAAACCTTCTCTGCTTTTCTTCTTCGGCTTTCTTTCTAAGGTCAACCTGCCTATCCAGTTTGAACTGCTCCTGCTGAAGCTTCAGCGCCTGCTGGGATCTTGTACCTATCCCCTTGCGCTGAACCTGTTTTTTTACCTCCCGCTGAATGCGTTTGGGATTTCTTTTAGCAGTTTCTTCAACAGCTGCCACAGCGGGACTGAACCGCAGACAAAAGTAGTTTTCAAGCGCAAACTCATATATCTCTGCGTCCTTTGGTTCTGCGCCGAACGTAATCTTGCTTACGGAAAGTTTTCCATGCTCCGTTCGCTCAAATACGCCTACCCAGAAAGGATCTTCAAAAAATACTGTAAGCTTGCCCGTCACCGTGTCTCTGTCAATGCCCATGACAATTCCTCCTTAAGAATTATAATGAACAAAGAACGGACGACCAAGGAGGAGGGCTACTTATACCGACGGCAAGCTTACCGCCGATACGTCGGACTACCGACCGACAGCATAATTTCAGGAACTATGCGTTGTGTTTTTATCTTTGCGTTATTATTTTATCACATAATTATTCTAAAATCAAGGAGGCATAAACTACCTTACAGTATGAATTTTTCCGCCGTGGAAAAAGCACTCATAGATCGGAGTATCATTATAAAATATCTGCTCATATCCCTGAAACCATTCAAATTCACCAGTGACTGAACATTTATAAACATAGTCTCTCTCACGGTACTCGGCAGGACCGCGGTACGGCATTTCTGTCGGAACATTAAGCAAAGCGGCTTTCAGAAAATCCCCGCTGAAACGCTCGTCAAGAACTCTGCCGATGTAGTTCATGCTCCACACGGGAGAATTGTCTATCCACAAAGCCTCCTCTCCCGCGAAATTGCTTTCGCCTATATATGTATCATGATACATTTTATTTTCCTCAGAATATTTCAGATCGTGGGATTTTAACCGTGAGGAGCTTACCTCTCGTCCCTTGCCCGCATAGGTAGCTTTTTTGGCTCTGCACAGAAATTCAGCATATTCGCTCATAGTTACAATTACCCTTTCCTTAATCTCTGTTAATAGGCAGTACCGAATTTTTTATAACAAGATCTCCCTCAATGAATCTCATTCTGCATACTGATTCGGGGTTTTCGATCCTTGCCAAAAGCGTCTGAACGGCAAGGTCAGCCATATATTCAGCGTCAACGTTTATGGTCGTGATAGAAGGTTCGCTTATATCTGAAATCAGATAGTTGTCATATCCAACAATGGAAATATCCTCAGGAACTTTATATCCCTTTTCTCTGAGCTGTCTTATTGCGTGATATGCCGCCTCGTCGCAGTTGCACACGAAAGCGGTAGGCATCTCCCCGGGAAATGTCATTTCTATAAAATCACGCTGATTTCTGTCGTCGATGACCCAGTCATCACGTATTTCAAGACCGTGCTCTATAAGCGCCTTCATATATCCCATGTATCGGTCAAAAATACTCGATGTTGCAAATTTTGATCCTATAAATCCTATTTTTCTGTGACCCATGCTTATGAGATAGGAGGCAAGCTTATAACCACCATTGTATCCGTTCGATACTATGGAATCAACCTTGATACCGGGTATGTAATAGTCCAGAAAAACAAGATTATCCACAGACGCTGCCAACAACTGAGCATAGCTGTCCGAAAGCTGTCCCAGAGAAATAAGCGCACTGATTTTATTATCGGTAACAAAATGCGGAAGAATAAGATTATCCTCACAACCCTGCTCCAGATTATCCATAATACAGTAAAGCTTTTCTCTTTTAAGTCTCTGAACCAAGGCGTTATACAGCGCCCAGTAAAAAGAGCCGTTAGGATTGATAAATTTTACGGGAATAAGCACGCCGATATTGTTTTTCTTCTTTGTTGAGCCGGATTTTGCAACATAGCCCATTTCCTCGGCAGTCTGCTTGATTTTTTCCCTGAGTTCTTCGCTTACGCCGCTTTTATCTGCCAGAGCCTTTGAAACCGTAACATTGCTTGTATTGCAGATTTTGGCAATATCAATGAGGGTAACAGCCTTTTTCATAATAACCTCCGTTAAAAATTATTTAGTTAAATCAATTATATACGCAAAAAAAATAATTGTCAATAGTCTATGATTAATTTTTTTAGTGATTGATTAATTTTAATTTATTTTTATGATTATCCTTTTCCCTCATCATGCTCAAAAGCAGTTAATCAATAACCATACAAGTACAAAATGTGCATTAACATCGGCTGAATAATTTCAACTGACCCAAAAATGTTACCACAAATGATTTAGAATATGCTATAATAAACATAACAAAGAAACGGAAACCGAGGCAAATGCGTTATGTCTAAGAAGCATCCTAAGTCAAAAATGAGTATTATGGACTTTCAGAAGAAATTTGACACCAAAGATAAATGCAGAGATTTTTCTTTGAATTGAGATTTCCTCATGGATTTGTATGTCTTCAATGTGGTTATTCCGAGTACTGTGATATTAAATCGCGTCATTTGTATCAGTGCAAAGGATGCCGCAAGCAAATTTCTGTTACGAGCGGTACGGTTATGTCGCACACGCACATTAAACTTACCATCTGGCTGTGGCAATGTACCTTTTTGCTAATGACAAACCGCGGCTGTTCTGCTATGCAGATCATGACAGAATTTTCTGTTACCTACAAACAGCGTGGTTTATTCTTCACAGACTTAGAAATGCAATATCCGAACGTGAAAACAGTTATATGCTTGACGGTATTGTTGAGCTTGACGATACATATCTCGGAGCGGTTTCCCACGAGAAAAAGCGTGGCAGAGGTACAACAAAATCCAAGATAATCGTTGGAGTTTCAAAGACTGCAAGTGGTGCAATAAAATGCGTTAAAATGGCAGTTTTACCTAATCTTAAAGGTATTACGATCGGCAAATTCGCCTGAGTCAATGCACTGGCTTCTTTATGTTCATTTTGAAGATGATTGGTGCCGGATTGAGAGCAAAGCTGTTCAACAATGTCTGAATATGTTCTGAAAAGCTGCTATCAACCTTATCAAGTGTTTCAAATCTTCTAATAATTCAAAACAATCTATTTCTCATCTTATGTTCGAATGCTTACTGGATTCAAAGATGATTTTGGGAATTTTTCTTTATTGTAAGTCTTTTCCTTGTGAATTTTTACACTCATATCATTTCAAAAAGGATCATTTTCAACCTTTAGAAGTTCTTTTTGGTGAAAAGTCAGGGTGAGAGTTGATGATAAAATATAGAAGTTGATTTCTGTGCCATTTATTAAAAAACAGTTGACTTAATCGCGGGAATATGATATAATTATAAAAGTATATCGGTTTGACCGATACGTGCAAAGTTTTCAAATAATTAATTCAGGGAGGCGACTTAATATGAAAATGACGGTCAGTCAGGCTATTGTTGAATGTTTGAAAGCGGAGCGTATTAAGGTCGTCTACGGTTATCCGGGCGCTGCTATATGCCCCTTTTACGACGCATTGCTTGATGCAAAGGACGAGATCGAAAACGTTCTGGTAAGACATGAGGCTAACGGAGGTCATGCGGCTAACGGTTTTGCAAGAATTTCGGGAAAGCCTGCGGTTTGTATTGCTACCTCCGGTCCGGGAGCGACTAATCTTATTACCGCCATTGCTACCGCTTATGCGGACTCTATACCGGTGATATGTATTACGGGTCAGGTCAATACTGATCAGATAGGTTCTGATGTTTTTCAGGAGGCTGACATCACGGGCTCGGCAGAGCCTTTTGTCAAGCACAGCTATCTGCTTAAAGATCCCGAGGATACAGCAAGGGTGTTTAAGGAGGCTTTTTATATTGCAGGTACGGGCAGACCGGGTCCTGTGCTTATAGATATTCCTATGGACGTTCAGAAAATGGAGATCGACTTTAAGTATCCCGAAAGGTGCGAGATAAGGAGCTATAAACCTACCACAAAGGGAAACACCCTTCAGGTAAGGAGGGTTTGCGAGGCTTTAATGCAGGCTGAAAAACCTCTTATCTGCATCGGCGGAGGAGTTTTCGCGTCTAAGGCGTCAGAAGAGGTAAGAAAGCTGTCGCAAATGCTTAAAATTCCTGTAATCACCACAATGATGGGGATTTCTGTTTTCTCTGATGACGATCCGTTGTACTATGGTATGATAGGTACTCACGGAACGAAGCTTGCCAATTATGCTGTGAATGCCTGCGATACCTTGTTCCTTGTGGGAGCAAGGGTAGGAGACAGAGCAGTAAAGACCCCGCTTCAGCTTGCAGAGACAACTAAAATTTTACATATAGATATTGACCCTGCTGAGATAGGCAAAAATATCAGTGCGGATTATCCTTTGGTAGGCGACGCAAAGCTTGTTCTGGGACAGATGATCGAAGTTCTGGGGAAACAGCTTGAGGGCGGATACGTTGACAGAAACGCATGGCTTTGTCAGCTTGAGGAAAAGCGCAGATATCCTGAGTTTGCACGTGTACCCGAGGGTACGGTCAATCCTAAGGAGTTCATTCAACGGCTTTCCGAAAGAATGCCGTCAAATGTTACAATAGTTGCCGATGTAGGTCAGAACCAGATATGGACTTCAAGATACCATTTCAAAGACGGCGGACGTTTTCTTACGTCCGGCGGTATGGGAACAATGGGTTATTCGGTACCTGCGGCAATAGGAGCAAAAATGGCTGAGCCTGAAAGACCTACTGTTGCAATATGCGGCGACGGAGGTTTCCAGATGAATTTTATGGAGCTGGCAACTGCCGTTCAGTACGGTGTTGATATAAAGGTCGTTGTATTTACCAATACAAGGCTCGGAATGGTAAGAGAATTGCAGACCGTGGGCTACAATGACCGTCAGACGGGAGTTTTTCTTGACGGTTCGCCTGATTTTATCAAGCTTGCCGAGGCGTACGGTATTCCCGCAATAAGAGTAACCGATGCTGAAAGTATGGAAAAGGCTGTTTCCGAACTTGCGGGACATAAAGGTATTTTCCTTGCGGAAGTTGTTGTAGATAAGGATTTCCCGACCCTTTAATACGATTTACCATATATATTAAAGAATTATTAATAATGCGGTGCTATAATAAAATGTACAGGGAATGATCGCAGTGTGCTGCGATGCCCTTTTTGGAGGTTAATTTATGAAGCATACAATATCTGTACTTGTGGAGAACCACAGCGGCGTGCTTTCAAGGATTTCGGGGCTTTTTTCAAGACGCGGCTTTAATATTGAAAGTCTTGCGGTAGGACCTACTCACGATCCTGAAATTTCAAGAATCACCATTGTTGCCGACGGTGACGAGCATACAGTTGAACAAATCGAAAAGCAGCTTAACAAGCTTGTTGAGGTCATTAAGGTAAAGACCTTTGAGAGAGGCGATTATCTTGCAAGGGAGCTTATGATCGTTAAGGTATCTGCAGGTGCTGACAAGAGAAGCGAGATCATGACCATTGCCGATATCACCGGTGCAAAGGTCATGGATATTACACTTACCACAATGACATTGTGTATATGCGATAAATACGATCATCTTTGCAGATTTGAGGAGGTAATCGAGCCTTACGGTATTATTGAAATGGTAAGAACAGGCACTATCGCTATTGAAAAGGGCGCAGATATATTCAGCGCAAGAAAATAATTTTGATTATATAGCCGACGGCGGTAATTGAGGTCTTAGGCTACATAAAATATACAAAAATAATTTATTTTTGGAGGAATTAAAATGTCAAACGCAAAGATTTATTATCAGCAGGACTGTGACCTTAACGTATTGAAGGGTAAGACAGTCGCTATAATCGGTTACGGTTCACAGGGTCATGCACATGCGCTCAACCTTAAGGAAAGCGGCATTGATGTAGTAGTTGGTCTTTACAAAGGCTCAAAGTCATGGGCAAAGGCTGAAAAGCAGGGCCTTAAGGCTATGGAGACGGCAGAGGCTGCTAAGATCGCAGACATTATTATGATACTTATTCCTGACGAGAAGCAGGCTGCACTTTACAAGAGTGAGATTGAGCCTTATCTCACTGAGGGTAAGACACTTGCATTTGCGCATGGCTTTAACATTCACTTTGGCTGTATTGTACCGCCTAAGAACGTTAATGTTATTATGATCGCTCCTAAGGCTCCCGGACATACAGTACGTTCGGAATATCAGGCTGGCAAGGGTACTCCTTGTCTTATCGCTGTTGAGCAGGATGCTACAGGCGACGCTCTTGAGATCGGTCTTGCATACGCTCTGGGTATCGGCGGAGCAAGAGCCGGAGTTCTGGAGACAACTTTCAGAACTGAGACTGAGACAGACCTCTTTGGTGAACAGGCAGTTCTCTGCGGCGGAGTATGCGCTCTTATGCAGGCAGGCTTTGAGACGCTTTGCGAGGCCGGTTACGATCCAAGAAACGCATACTTTGAGTGTATTCACGAGATGAAGCTCATTGTTGATCTTATCTACCAGTCAGGCTTTGAGGGTATGAGATATTCTATTTCCAATACCGCTGAGTACGGTGACTATATCACAGGACCTAAGATCATCACAGAGGACACAAAGAAGGCTATGAAGAAGGTTCTTGCAGACATTCAGGACGGTACATTTGCTAAGGACTTCCTTCTTGATATGTCAAGTGCAGGTTCT
>CAYNPW010000078.1:0-10295 GCA_964399215.1 uncultured Ruminococcus sp.
GGAGAATTGACTTGAAAATTCGTATTCGCGGTATAGCGTTTGTTTTGCTTGCGGTGATGACGGTTACTGTTCTGCCGTCCTGCAAGGAGGACGACGGTTCGGGATATATTTTCAAAATGAATATAGAAAACAATCCCAAAAATCTTGACCCGCAGATGGCGACGGATAGGGAATCCATAGCGGTTATCCTCAATATGATGGAGGGGCTTATGAGAACCGACGGTACGGGAGCAATAGTTCCCGCGGCGGCGGAAAGCTTTGAGATGTCGGAGGACGGACTGACATATACCTTTCATTTAAGGCAGGACAGAAAATGGGAAAGCGTTTTGGAGGATTTTTCCGCACAGGTAACAGCAGACGATTTTGTTTTCGCGTTTCAGAGAATTTTTGACGCGGAAACAGCTTCGCCCTACAGTGATGACTTTATTTGCATAAAGAACGGTACGGCTGTCCTGAAAGGGACAGCGCCGCAGAGCGAACTGGGAGTTCGGGCGGTGGACGAGTATACCGTTGAATTTACCCTTGAGTATCCGTATTATGACTTTTTGAAGCTGCTTACCGAGACGGAGGCTATGCCCTGCTGCCGTGAGTTTTTCGAGCTTTCCAAGGGCAGGTACGGCATGGCTGCGGACGCTGCCGCTTCAAACGGAGCATTTTACCTTAAAGAATGGAATTATGACCCGTATTGGGACAATAATTATATAATAATGCGCAGAAACAAGTCCTATTCGGAGGGCAGCTATGTTTATCCGTACAGCGTGAATTATTTCATTACGGGCGGCGCCTCTGCCGATGATGAAGATTATTCGGCGGGAAACATTCAGTGCTTTATTTCAGACGAATATGACGAAAAGCTTTTTGAAGAAAGCCGTCTTTGTCCGCAGGAGGTCATAACGGCGGGACTTCTCATAAATACCGATTCGGAGTATCTTTCCGATAAAAATTTCAGAGAGGCGCTCGCAAAGTCTGTAAACAGGGATTCATATTCCCACAAGCTTTCGGAGCAGTTTACAGCCGCATATGGGTTGATACCGTCAGGGATAACCGTTCAGGGGGCAAGCTATAGAAATTTGTCTCCTGACAGGTCATTATCGGTCTATGACGCAGCAGCTGCCGAAATTTGGGAAAGCGCTCTTAAAGCGGCAGGAATATCGTCTGTTGACGGCGTAAAGATAACGGTTTCGGAAAATTTTCTCGGGACGGAAGCTGTTTACGACATTACCGAACAGTGGAGAAGCGGTCTGCTTTTCAACTGCGGCGTGGAAATCGTTTCACAAACCGAATACGACGCAAAAATAAGCAGCGGCGATTTTTCAATCGCCTTGGTGGAAATAGGAGCGGATAAAAATTCACCCGAAGATTTTCTCGGCAATTTCTGCGGGAATGAATTGTTTCACGGCAATACTGAGCTTGCGTCGGATATTTACGGACTTAAAATGGCTGAAAGCTTGTCAGAGGGCGTGGAAAAAATTACAAAAATCGAGAAAAACATAATCGACGATTATGTATTTATCCCTCTTTGCTATGAGAATGAATTCCTCGTTTATGACGGAAATGCGGCTGATCTGGTGTATTATCCGTTTTATAAGGCGGTCTGGTTTGGCGATGCAAAATATTTTGATTGATATTCAAGTTTTGCAAAGTGTATAAAGGCGTGTTTATTCTATTACAGTTTATTTTTTGTACTTATTAAATAAAATGTGGTATAATATTTTTGATATATTTGCAAAGCAACATTTTATTGTAAAGGAATGACGCGGCTTGGAAAAAACAAAAAATGAAGGAAAAGAATCCAAAAGAGATTTTTTTTTAACTTTATCTTTGATACTGATGCTTGTGGCATTTATTTCAGTTCCGTCATACTTTATGAAGAAAGACGCATTTATAGTTATAAAGCCCGTTCAGAAAGAAGATATTGACGTTTATATCGGTACAACAGAAGAGAATGATACAAAAGAAGAAAAGTCTGCTTATGAAAAAGCAGCTGAAACAACCGTAACGGTATCCGAAAATGGTGAGGGTACTGTCACGGTTGTTTTTCCTTTGGATATTAATTCGGCGGGTATTGACGAACTGTTAATGATAAAGGGAATTGGTGAGAAAACAGCCAAAAACATTGTGGATTACAGAAAGCTAAACGGCTACTTTTTCTCAATGGATGAGCTGCTGAACGTTGAAGGAATAGGCGAAAAAAAGCTTGAGGCTTTTAAAGAGTACCTGTATATTGATTATACGGAGCTTCCGGAAACGCGCGTTCCGATTTTTAACCGTGATGAATCGACCGAAAACGCGGCAAACACGGAAATGGTTACAGCAGTTCCGCGTAATGATTTTTTGGAGACTACGGCTACTGTCGAAAATGTTTTCGATACGGAAGATTTTGTTATGGAAATCGAGGAATTTGTAACCGAAGAGGATTATGATGACTTTGATGATGATTACACGGATTCCGATGATTACACGGAAAAGACGTCCACCGAAACGGAATACAGTCCGAGCTTTCCGTTGGATCTGAATACAGCTTCGGCGAGCGATCTGACATACATAAACGGAATTGGAGAATCCACGGCGCAAAAAATCGTTGAATATGCGGAAATGGTTGGATTTACCTCGGTTGATGATCTTCTTAATGTAAGCGGTATAGGAAAAAGCAAGCTTGAAATGATACGTCCTTACGTTTACGTAGATTCAAACTATACTGCCGATACGAATTCAGAAACAGAAGAAAGCCAAATCATTCCGTTGGAGCTAAATACAGCATCGGCGAGCGAATTGACGGAAATAAACGGAATAGGGGAGGCTACAGCGCAGAAAATCGTTGAATATGCTGAAAAGGTTGGATTTACCTCGGTTGATGATCTTCTTTATGTAAGCGGTATAGGGAAAAGCAAGCTTGAGCTGATACGTCCTTATGTTTATGTGGATTTAAATTATTTTACAGGCACATATCCCGAAACAGAGAACACTGATAACGTTTCATCGGAAACGGCTGAAATTTATCCCGTAAATTTAAATTCATGCACAAAAGAGGATCTGATGCAGCTTCCCGGAATTGACGAGCAGACTGCGGAAAATATTCTGAATCTCAGGAGCGAGATAGGGTATTTCATTAAAATTGAAGAGCTATTTTATGTACCACTTACCAATGATCAATTCAACCAAATTTTACCTTATGTTTTTATTTAATGTCTGCTCAGCGATTCAAAAAACACGCGGGAACGTGTTCCGAAGTGCTTTTTGAATCGCTATTCCAAATCTATGATAAGGTCTTGCTTAATTGGCGGAAATATGATATACTTAAAATATATAACACTGTAAGGGGATAATTTATGGTTAAAAGATTTCTTTCGGTTTTTTTATGCTTTACGGTCGCGCTTGTTTCGTCAATTACGGCTTTTTCGTCGAACGATTACAGTACAGCGGAGGCCGCAAATGTCTATGAAACGCCGTATTACTACAATCAGCTTGACGACGAAACAAAGGACGTTTACGATACTTTGAAAAAAGCGGTTCTGGAATGTGACAAAACCGTTAAGATAAAGTTCAAAAACGGCCCCGATGATGACGAGCTTCAAAAGCTTGCGGAGCTTTTGATTTTCCACGACCCTATGACATTTAATATAGACGGTATTGAAGCAGCCCTTGTTTCCGAGAAAACGGTAATGTTCAAGCTTTCTTACAAGTATAAAAAGGAAACTTATGACAAAATGGTCTCGGCATATGAAAAGAAGGTTAAAAATATCCTTGACAGTTTTGACGAGGATATGTCCACATACACAAAAATCAGAACGATACATGACTATATTATAAATAATACCGAATATGATCTGGAAAGCGTTTACAATGAAAATATTTACGGTACGCTTGTTAAAAAGAAAGGCAAGTGCGACGGCTATGCAAAAACCTTCAGCTACATATGCGGACAAGCGGGCATACGCACCGTAACGGTTATCGGGAACGACAGAAGCGGCAATACGGACGCTATGCATATGTGGAACAAGGTATACTATAAAAATAACTGGTATAACGTTGACGTGACTTGGGACGACCCTGTCGGCAACTATAAAAATAATCTTCAGTACGACTTTTTCATGGTCAGCGACGATTCAATGAAATATACTCACGCCGAGGAAAATTTCAGCTTTGAAGTTCCCACGGCAGAAAATGATTCAAAGGACTATTTCATCGTAAACAAGAAGTACGCGGAAGATTTGGATTCAATGAAAAGTATCCTGAAAAGCGGACTTAAATCCGCTGCCGGAAAAAAGAAAACCTCTGTTTACCTGAAATGTTCTTCGGAGGAGCTTTTTAAAAAAGCCAAAAAATATATCAAGAACAACGCTAAAATGCATAAACTTATGAGCAGTGTTAAGGAAAGCACCGAAAGTTCACTTGTGGATGACGTTTACTCTTACGGCTTCAATGAAGATCAGTATATTATAAAGCTGTATGTGTTTTATGAGGATACCGATTTGGAAGATTATTTCGTTGATATAGACGCTCTCGATAAGAATACCGTAAAAAGCTTGGCAAAGTATGGAATAGATTAATCAAGATTTTGTTTCTGTAAAGTGTATATATTGTTAATAAAATGCAAAATAAAAATAATCCTCTTGACAACAAAAAAATACTATGATATAATATTACTGTTGTTCGGGGTGTGGCGCAGATTGGTAGCGCGCTACCTTGGGGTGGTAGAGGCCGTGGGTTCAAGTCCCGTCACTCCGACCATTGAAAATAACCTCTCAAATGTCTTAGACTATTTGAGAGGTTATTCTTATATCAGTTCTGGCGGCAAT
The DNA here is from genome assembly GCA_964399215.1 of uncultured Ruminococcus sp. Classification (GTDB taxonomy): domain Bacteria; phylum Bacillota; class Clostridia; order Oscillospirales; family Ruminococcaceae; genus Hominimerdicola. The sequence goes on from CAYNPW010000078.1 coordinate 4,800, forward strand.
ACTTTTCGTTGATATTAAGCGTTTTTGCAATATCATCGATTGCCTTGACCTTTACTTCATTGAATGTGTGAGTGTAAATCGCTAAGATCGTTTAATGGGGTTCTCTATAAATAAAAAAGACATCCGGCAAAATATCATGCAGGATGTCTTTAGTTTTATTTAACTTTTTGTGCAGCCGACTTTACACCTGTTGCGATAAGAGGCTTTGCGTTCTCGGTAACACACGCCTCGGTAATAGTTACCTTAACAATGCTGTCATCGGAAGGCGCAGTAAACATAGTATCCTGCAATATACCTTCAACAATTGATCTCAGACCCCTTGCACCTGTTTTTTGCGCTATAGCCTTCTTTGCGATGGCAGTAAGAGCCGCATCATCGAAGCAAAGCTCTATTCCGTCAAGCTCAAAAAGCTTCTGATACTGCTTGATAAGAGCATTCTTAGGTTCACTGAGTATTCTTATAAGAGCAGGTTCATCAAGCTCGTCAAGAACTGTAATAACAGGCAAGCGTCCCACAAGCTCGGGTACCATACCGAACTTAACAAGATCCTGGGGAGTGACGTCCTTGAAAATATTCTTCTCACTTTCCGATTTACTTTTTATATCTGCACCGAAACCGAGAGTTGAAGACTCCTTTCTCTTTCGGATAGTCTTTTCAAGTCCCTCAAATGCACCGCCGCAGATAAATAAAATGTTCTTTGTGTTGATATGAAGGCATTCCTGATAAGGGTTTTTTCGTCCGCCCTGAGGAGGAACATTTGAAACAGTACCCTCAATAATTTTAAGCAGTGCCTGCTGAACTCCTTCTCCGCTTACGTCTCTTGTAATAGACATATTTTCAGACTTTCTTGCAATTTTGTCAATTTCGTCTATATAAACGATACCTCTCTCAGCAGTCTTTATATCGTTATCCGCCGCCTGAATAAGACGAAGAAGAACATTTTCAACGTCATCTCCCACATATCCCGCCTCGGTAAGCGTTGTAGCGTCTGCAATAGCAAAAGGAACGTCAAGGATCCTTGCAAGAGTCTGGGCAAGCAGGGTTTTGCCCACTCCAGTAGGACCCAAAAGGATCACATTTGATTTCTGGAGCTCAACGCTGTCGGCATCTCCCTCCGAAAGGCTGCTTATCCTTTTGTAATGATTGTATACCGCCACAGCAAGCGCAATTTTGGCATAATCCTGCCCTATAATATAATCGTCAAGTATTTCCTTGATCTCCAGCGGTTTTTTGAGCTTAAGATCCTTAGATGAAGGATTTTCATGAGCAGAAGGTTCAAGTCTTTCCAGTAACTCCGGAGGAGGAATATACCCTAAAGCGTCGTTATTCATAAGCATCTCATAGCAATATATTACACACTCGTCACAGATATTTGCACTTCCGGCAGAAAAAATATTCTGTACCTCCGGTTCAAGCTTGCCGCAAAAACTGCAATGCTTAAAATTTCTGTCTCCGGGCATTTAAATCATTCCTTTCAAAGAGAAAATTATCCTAAAATAAACTCCGCTGTCCATACGGACCATTTCCGTAAAGACGGCGGAGTCATTTCATTTATCTATGTTCGATAACCTTATCTATAAGACCGTATTCAAGCGCTTCTTCGGCAGTGAGATAATTATCTCTTTCGGTATCGCGCTCAATTATGTCCAACGGCTTTCCTGTGTTTTCAGAAAGGATCTGATTAAGCTTATTTCTGGTATAAACCATATGATCCGAATGGATCTTGATATCGGTACACTGACCTGAAATTCCTCCGCCTGAAATAAGCGGCTGATGAATGAGGATTTCGGAATTGGGAAGTGCAAGACGCTTTCCCTTTGTTCCGGAGGAAAGGAGAAATGCACCCATAGACGCAGCCATACCCATGCAGATAGTAGACACATCACACTTTATATACTGCATAGTATCGTAAATAGCCATACCGGCGGTTATAACCCCTCCGGGGCTGTTAATATAGAAGGAAATATCCTTTTCCGGATCCTGTCCCTCAAGAAAAAGCATCTGAGCAATAACAAGACTTGCCGTTGTATTATTTACTTCCTCAGACAGAATAATGATCCTGTCGTTTAAAAGGCGGGAGTAAATATCCATGCTGCGTTCGCCGCGGCCTGTCTGTTCTACAACATATGGTACCAAACTCATTTATAAATACCTCCGGCTAAATAACAAACCCAGTATAGCTGCTTCAGCTACCACTTACTTAATTACTGCGCTGTCTTTAACAACCTTAAATGCTTCAGTTACAAGCATATCGGTTCTGAGCGAATCAGAACTTACAATGCCCATAAGCTGCTGTACGGGAATCTTATAGTTTTCGGACATCTTCTTAAGTTCTTCAGTGACCTGCTCATCAGAAACGGTAATTCCCTCAAGCTCTGCGATCTTTTCAAGAGAAAGCCTGAGCTTAACTGTCTTCTGAGCCTGATCCTCAAAAGTCTTTCTGAATGCAGCCATATCCATTCCCGTAAAGGAAAGATACATATTAAGGTCAAGACCCTGCTGAGAAAGTCTGATCTCAAAATCCTTTGCCATGTCGTCGATCTTGTTCTCAAACATGACCTGAGGTATCTCTGCGCTCATCTTCTCAATCAAAGCATCATAAAGCTTATTCTCCGTCTCGGTTTCAGCAGACTTCTCGGCATTCTCCTCAAGCTTTTTCCTGAGATCCGCCTTAAGCTCGTCAAGAGTATCAAACTCTGATGTATCCTTAGCAAAATCATCATCAAGCTCAGGCAGCTCGGTCATCTTTATCTCAAGAAGCTTGATCCTGAACTCAGCAGGCTTACCTGCAAGCTCCTCCATCTGATAATTTTCGGGGAAGGTTACATTGATGGTGAACTCCTCGTCGGTATTCTTGCCGATAATCTGATCTTCAAAGCCGGGAATAAACTGACCCGATCCGATCTTAAGCTCAAAAGCGTCCTCCTTGCCGCCGTCAAACGCCTTGCCGTCAATAAAGCCTTCAAAATCAATAACTACGGTATCGCCGCTTTCAACAGTCCTGCCCTCTACGGTAACAAGTCTGCCGTTCTTTTCCTGCATAGCCTTGAGCTGCTTGTCGACGTCCTCGTCATTAACAGTCTTGACAGGCTTTTCAATTTCTATTCCCTTATAATCGGAAATTTCAACCTCAGGCTTGGTAGTACACTTGACCTTGAAAGAAACGCCGCTTTCCTTGGAAAGAGAGGTAACGTCGATCTCAGGTCTGTCAACAAGGGTAAGCTTTGCCTCGTCTATTGCGCCGCCCACTGTTTCAGGAATCATTGCATTTACAGCATCATCATAGAAGCAAGCCTCACCGTAAAGCTTTTCGATCATTTTACGGGTAGCCTTGCCCTTTCTGAATCCGGGAATGCTTATCTTGTTTTTTGATTTTAAGTATGCAGCCTGAACAGCGGCCTCAAAATCCTCTGCGGAAACATCAATTTCAAGCTCGTATGTGTTTGTTTCAATTTTATTTGCAGACTTTAAGCTCATTTATAACATCCTCCATTTTATACAAAGCATATAAAAGCATTATACCATACATTAGCAAATAAAGCTATAGCAAATTATAATTTTCAGCATTTTACACAAATTATAATATTTTAACAGGGCAAAACTGCACATAATCCGCAGAAACCAGCCTGAAAAAAATACCGTCCCGCTCGCCGCAGACCGCATATTGATGCCCCTTTCCGTGAACGTGACCGTAAAAGCACTGCTTTATGCCGTGTCTGTACAGCACATCAAGGATATCGTAATTGCATTCGTTTCCGTACAGTGGCGGATAGTGAAGGAATACGATCGGCTCAAGGCCTTCACTCTCCGCTGACACAAGCGACATTTCAAGTCTGCCCGCCTCCCTTGCAAGTACCTTTGCGTCTGCAGGCTCGCTGTCGTCGTTTATCCAGCCCCTTGTACCGCATATCCCGTAATTATTATATGCAAAATGATTGTTGTGCAGAATATTTATGCTGTCAAGACCGTTCTCCTCAAGAAAACGGGTCATTTTAGCATAAGTATTCCACCAGTAGTCATGATTTCCTTTCAAAATGATCTTCCTGCCCTTCAGATCATGGATAAATCTGAAATCGGGAAGAGCCTCCTTAAAATTCATCGCCCAAGAAATATCACCGGGAATGACCACCGTATCATTATCCGAAACAGTTTCTGACCAGTTTGACAGGAGCCGCTCCACATAATTGTCCCAGCCGCCGAATTTATCCATAGGCTTATTTACGGCAAAGGAAAGGTGAAGATCACCAATGGTATAAAGCGCCATTTTATATTGACCTCCGACGTATTCTGCCGCTGTCAGAGAGACAGCGACCTGAGTACAAATTCCTTCATTTCATCTCTGCCGATGGTTTCCTTAAAACGAACAGGCTTATCTTTAAGCTCTGCAAGGGATTTGGGTATCTCATAGCCGGAAAGCTCACAAAGACGGTCAACCTTTGCAAATTCGTCCGTATCCGATACCTTGCCATCAATTGCCTCAAGAACGGCAGTACTGAATTTATAAGGACTTGCGGTAGAGGCAATAACGGTTCTGGTACTGTCCCCCGTCGCCGCCCTGTAATCCTCGTAAACCTTGACAGCAACGGCAGTGTGAGTGTCAAGAGTATAGGAATACTTGTCATAGATCTCCTTAATGACCGCCTTGGTCTGAACATCATCGCAGTAGCCCGCCGCAAAATCCGTGCGAAGCTTTGCCTTGACGTCCTCGGAAATCTCGTATCTGCCCTCTGACGAAAGCTTGCCGAACCATTCTCTTATCTGTGCGTCATTCTCGCCGCAGAGAATGTAGAGCAGTCTTTCAAGATTTGAAGAAATGAGGATATCCATCGAAGGAGAAACAGTTGTTATAAACTTTCTGTTTCTGTCGTAAATACCCGTATTTATAAAATCGGTAAGAACGTTGTTGGCATTGGACGCACAAATCAGCTTATTTACGGGTACACCCATATTTTTTGCATAATACGCCGCGAGAATATTGCCGAAATTTCCTGTGGGAACGACAATATTTATCTTATCGCCTGCATTTATCTCACCGTCACCGACAAGCTCTGCATATGCGGAAATGTAGTAGATAATCTGAGGAGCAAGTCTGCCCCAGTTGATGGAGTTTGCGGAAGAAAACATCATTCCGCCGTCGGAGAGCCTTTTCTTAATATCCTTATCGGTAAAAATAGCCTTTACTCCGTTCTGGCAGTCGTCAAAGTTGCCGTTTAAAGCACATACGGCAACGTTTTTGCCGTCCTGAGTCGTCATCTGTCGTTTCTGCATTGCAGATACGCCGTCCTGAGGATAGAATACCATTATAGAAGTACCCTCAACATCTGCAAAGCCCTCAAGAGCAGCCTTTCCCGTGTCTCCCGATGTTGCGACGAGAATAACTACCTTTTTGTTCATATTCAATTTTTTAAGGGAAGTTGTAAGAAGATACGGCAGTATCTGGAGAGCCATATCCTTAAAAGCGCAGGTAGGACCGTGCCAGAGCTCAAGAACGTATGT
>CAYNPW010000079.1:0-10195 GCA_964399215.1 uncultured Ruminococcus sp.
TTCGGCAGTAGCTTTCTATTTTGCGGACTATTGCTTCGTTGTCGATTTTAAGCACTTTAACGCCTCCTTACTGCTGTATCAGGTCTACCGTTACACCCTTGCAGAACTGTCTGTTCTCGTCCCAGCCGAACACGTCGTATGTGGGGTCTCCTGCGTAGACGGAAATTGTGATATACTCGAATTCCTCATCCGGAAAAGAAACGGTAAAAAAGCTTTGATCTACATTAGAAATGAAGTTATTTATTTCCTTGACCTGTGCCGGAGAAAGATGATACCACGTTATCGAAAGAGTTTTCTTAATGTCACATATATCACCTACCATTATGCAGTTTGCTCCTCTGCCTGCGTTATTTGACCATATTTTATTGTTCTTTATCTGTATTTCGGCAGGCTGAGCTATCTCAACACTGCCGAATTGCATTTTTCGTACGAACATTTCAGCCCTCCCTATACTTTTATCGGTGACTTGCCGTTGCGTTTTATATAGTCGTTTATGTTGTCGATAACAAGCTGTGAGATCACCTTGCCGTTGAGGGTTATAGGTATTGTCACACTTATCTTCTGATTTTCGTTTGTTGTGCCGCCGTAGGCTACGAGGGCTTCAAGCAATGCCTGTTTCATAGTTGACAGCGGAGAAACGATTTCTGTTTCACGCTTGTTGTCGCCCAGAATTGCCATAAATTCGCCGTAGTTGGCGGGAACTACTGTACCTGTAGCTAACTTAGGGATTTGCGGCACAGGTATAGGATCATATCCCCAGAATTCATCAAAAGGGGTAAATCCTGCTATTTCAATGTCCTGAATATCATTAAGCACCCCATTAAGGAATTCCAGCGGCTTTGAGATGATGACATTAATACCGTCGATAAGCTTATTGACAACACTTGTGAATAATCCTGAAATGCCCTCTTTTATGCCGTCGAAAATCTTACCGCCTGTGGAGAACACATCTTTAACAGCTTGCCAAGCTTTACTGAAAATGTCTTTAAACCAGTCGGCAACTTTTCGGAATGGCTTTTTTATCGCAGTCCACAGATCCTTGAAAAACTGTGCCGTATCTGTAAATGCAGACTTTATATTTTCCCAAGCTGACGTGAACTTCTCACTGAACCAGCTTCCAACCGCTGAAAATACTTCCTTAATGCCTGTCCATAGTTCAGAAAACCAACCTGTAACTGCCTCCCAGACAGACACTATTCCGTCCCAAGCGGCTTGGAAGATTTCGGTGAACCATTCTCCGACAGCGGAGAATACTTCTTTGATACCGGTCCATATACCCGAAAGGAACTCTACAAGGGCATTGAATTTTTCGGTACACCAGTCAAAAAATGTGAACAGGGTCTCCTGTATGCTTGCCCATATTTCTGATGCAAATTCTTTGACTTCTTCCCAATGCTGATATAACAATACTCCGATTGCTATTATTGCTGCTATTGCACCAACAACAGCTAGGATAGGAAGATTTGCGGCTGCCCAAGCGGCTGCGTTAGCGATCAAAGCTGATGTCTGCGCTATAATCTGAGACAGTAGCACGGGAAATTGTGCTATAAGCCCGCCTATTGCTTTCACACCAAGTGCTAATCCAATAGCAGCGGCAATAGAGCCGAATGCAATTTCGAGACCATTGAGATCTTTTATGAGTGTACTAAAAGACAGCTTTCCTGATATTATATCCGCGATTGTCTGCAAACCATTGCCCACATCTTCCAAAACTGTTGCAATTACACCGCCTGTCCAGCTTGCAATAGGTTCAAGAAAATTATCCCACAGCCATTTACCCAGAGGCTTTAAGGCTTCGACGGATGAAGTTACAACATCAATAGCAGAAGAAAGATTATCAAGAAAATCTGGTATAATTTCTTCAATCGTAAACCCTGCCATTGGAAGCAATACATTATTCCAGAACCATTCAAGACCGTCTCCGATATTTTCTGTTAACGGTTCTATCGAGTCAAGTAAACTCTTGACGCTTGTTAAAAGCGGAGAAAAATCAAGCTCTGCCGCCCATTCTTTCGTGTCTTCGGTTATTGAGTTAATAGTACTAAGAATGTCATTGAATATATCGAATATATCCTGAATAATGCCTTTGCCGGTATCATTTTCACTCCATGCATTTTTGAAGTTCGTTTGCAGATTCGTGACAGTATCGTTTATGTTAGTAAGGCTTTGGATAATGTTTGTAAAAATTTCTGAGCCTGTACCGTTGTTCCATATATCTCGGAAATCTTCCGAAATAGTATGCAATAAATCCTGCCACGCAATGCAGCTATCGAAATACGACTGTATCAGAGCAGTACCGTTACCGCCGTCATCCCAAGCATTTTTAAAAGCATTAGAAACATCTCCGATTATGATTAAAATGTCTTCCCAGCCACGAAGAATATTTGAAATATATAACTCTCCTGTACCGTTACTCCATACTGTCTCCAAACTTGTGCCTAAGCTCGAAAACAAACCTTTCAGACCATTCCATGCATACTTCGCACTATCAATAACTTTTGCGCCGTTTTTAGACCAAGCAGACTTAAAAGGGTCGAAAATAGTTTTTAAAGACGATTTTACCCATTTAAAAAAGTCCTTAAATTTTTTGTCTGCTTCGGATATATCAACGTCTACAGATGTGGATATCGTACCGCCGCTCAGAGTTCCGGTGACCGTAGAATCTGTAGTATCGGATGATGACGAGCTGCTGTCGCCCAATTTAGTTATCTGGTCAAAGCTTGCAAGAGAATTTTCCTGCGCCTCAGCCGCTTCTTCTGCCGCCGCTGCCATATCGGAATAACTGTCCGCCGCTGAATCAGCGTTGTCCGCAAGCTCCGCCGTATCTGCCGCCAGCGCGCCTGACGGATCTGTGTCCGCTGACATATCAATGCCGAAAACGTCCGCAATAGCCTGAGCCGCATTCCTCGCCCAACCTATAAGATCAGACAATGCATTATTAATAGTTCTTACAGCGGGCAGGAGAACACCCACAAGCACCGAGCCTATTACAGAGGTGAACTCTTTCCATTGCTCCGACAAAATTCTTGTCTGGTTAGCCCAGCTGTCGGAGGTCTTGGCAAAGTCCCCCTGTGCAAGAGCCGTCTGAGACATTACATAATTGTATCTTAGCTGGACTTTTTCCGCCTGAGACATTTCCGAAGTGCTTTTTGATATACCCTGAGATAGTGCATACGCCTGCAAATTAGCGTCCGTCATAACAATGCCGAACTGCTTAAGAGTTTCCGTTTCGCCTGTGAAAACTGACTCCAAGGCTGTGCTCGCAACGTCCTGTTCCACGTTGTAAAACGACGCCATATCAGCGGAAAGTCCTGTCAGAGATATTGCCATATCGCTTGCGCTGTCCTGAGCCAAGCCCATTCCGCTTGCCATTGCCATAAAGGTAGAACCTGTCTGCTTAGCCGCAAGCTTTGATATTCCGAACTGTTTTATGGAGGTATCTGCAAAATCCTCCATTTTTTCGGACATTGAACCGAATGCCGTATCAACAACGTTCTGTACTTCCGCCATATCTGAGGCGGTTTCTATTGCTTGTTTTGAAAATCCGATAAGCTCTTTTACTCCGAATGCAGCTCCTACTGCCGCTCCAAGTTTCAGCAAGGTTGATTTCAGATTTTCAATTTGCGATCCGATAGCATTTACGCTTTTTGAAAAACCTTTTGTATTTACATTGGTATCAAAATTCAAGCTTCCGTCAACTGCCAATTAATCACCCCTCTCCTTTCGGTTTCGGGTACGCTTGGTACGCTGTGAAACTACTTATTTTCGTATGTGTTTTTAGTTTTGCATTTGCGGCATACTATAACGATCACTCCGCTGAAAAATCCCTCAAAAAGAATTCTGCCGCACTTTTTACAGCAATATTTTCTCATCGCATTTCTGTGTACCTCCTCGTAAAATTGTACAAATATGAATATAATATTTGTGTAGTTTTATTTTTAATACGCATTGACAAAACACGTATTACAGCATATAATATATATAAGGAGATGAGAGTATGACGTTCAAAGAAATGGAAAAACTACTAAAAGAAGACGGCTGGGTATTCAGCCACGCCAGAGGTTCGCATTACAATTACACTCACCCGACGAAAAAGGGCAAGGTGATCGTACCAAACCACAAGGGCGATATTCCAAAGGGAACGGCAAACTCAATACTCAAACAGGCAGGGCTGAAATAACTCTCTGTCAAACGCACGAAAGGTGGTATTTATTATGTTATCTATATATCCTGCTTGCTTTTATAAAGAAAAAGACGGCGGCTATTCCGTGATTTTTCCTGTGCTTAATATTGCAACCTGCGGCAACACTGTTGACGAAGCTATGGAAATGGCTGTTGACTGCCTTGCCGGTTATCTGTATGACGCACATATTGAAAAACTTGATGTTCCTCCTGCACCCGATATGAGTGAGATCGACGTAAACGCTGAGTATGACGAATACGAAAGTGCGTTTGTAAGTCTGGTTTCCGTAGATGTGACGGAATATGCTAAAAAGCATTTTAATCACTCAGTCAAAAAGACCCTTACCATTCCCGAATGGCTGAATACCAAAGCTGTCGAGCAAGGAATAAACTTCTCCGCTGTTCTTCAGAAAGCTTTGATGAATGAACTTCATCTCTCATAACCTTTATACGCCTGCGCTTTATGAGCGTGGGCGTTTTTTACGTTATCTCCCTCAAAAAAGCCTCCGTCTCGTCAATAGCCGCCTGTTCCTCTGCCGAGCGGATCGCTACAAGCTTTTTATGCTCTCTGATAAAATCCTTTTCCCACTTTTCAAGCTTTTTGCCTTTGGCTTTTTTACTGCGGATATTTACCACCGTTGAAAAAAGCCCCTCTCCTATACTGCTGAAATATCCCAGAAAAGTCCACCAATGCATATAGGGTATCTGTCTTACCTCCTGCCCCGCCGCTTTGTTTATCTCGGGGAAAATAATATGCTCGTCTTTGTCCCAGTCAAACAAGCGCACATTGGACGTGTTATCCTCCTGCGGAATATCTCCGCCGCCTGCGAACCAATAAGCTTTTTCTATCGCCTCTTGAATTCTGTCGCGGGGGATAGCGTCAAAGTCCTCATACAGACATTTAAGACACACATAACACTTTTCTCTGTCCGTCAGCTCGGGATCGTTAAAAGCCGTAAAAATGTTCAGTATTACCCTGAAATCAGAGCGGATAACGTAAAGCCGTCCGCCGACTTCAAGGCTTGTCGGAAGTTCTCCTATCATTTTAGCAGCTCCGCAAGGATAGCGTTTTTCTGCTCATTAGTCAGACTGTCAATATCTATCGCAGGCTGTGAGACCATACCCACAACGGGCGGTTTTGAAAGCACCGGCTTAGTATACTTATCCGTCTTTTCCTCCAGCTTTATTTTCTGCGCCTGCATTGCCGCTCCGAAATCTCTTTCAATAACAGGCTTAAGAGCATTAAGGAAGTTTATCAGAACAGGCATACCGTTGGAGGCGCCTGACATACAGTTCCTGTTCCCGAACGCCTTAGTGCAGACGTCCTCGCAGAATACCTTGTTTACGATCTCTCTCGCTTTTTTATCCATTTCGCTCAGTATATCCGCAGTAGGATTTTCCCGGGACTTGAATTCCTTTTCAAACTGTGCTATCTCGTCCAAAGCATTCTTAAATCTTTCTATGTAGCCGTAATCGGAAACGTCAATTCTTATGGTGTTTCTCTCGTCGCCGTTAATGGCATATTCCTTGTAATTGCCCGAATTAAAATTAATACTATCCATAAATACCCTCCTGAAAATCAAAGGGACGGATAAACCGCCCCTCATATCTGATTATTCGCCTGCCGTTTCTGTAGCCGCTGTGAACTCAGGCTTTCTTTTATCCTTTGAAATGTCTGCCGTACCCTTAGTGCGGTTTCCGCAGAACGCAACGCTATACGGGATTGAAATTCCGCCCTGACCGCCGCCGTAGGACTGCGGCTTTATCATTGCGTCCTCCTGCCATGCGTCGTATGATCCCGTTGTCTTATCCACAAGGACTTCAAGCACCTTTGTCATACAGTCCTCGCCTGTCAGACGGTTCATTGCAATATCCTTGATCTTATCGTAGAAAGCACCGTCTGAGGGATTTGCGTAATATGTATCGACGTCAATACTCGGTTCATATCCGTTGTCGTTAATGGAAGTCTCGTCCAGAATGTTCTTGACCTGTTCAGTATCGGGATTAAGCTCAACGCTCATATCCTCAACATCTTTTCCCACAAGAAACCAGTCGGGAGATGCGCCTCCGAAACTTGCGTCAACATAAAAAAGATGTGCGCTTCTCTTAAGTTTTCCCATTGTATCGGGCATTAAAATTACCTCGCTTTCATATAAGTACGGTATACTGCACCGCTATCTGCAACTGATACTGCATACCGTCGATTTCGTTTTCCTGCGGTACGCTGTAAAGCATACCGTTTTCCGCTGTTATTTTTGTTATTTCTCCGTTGAATAATTCTCCGTCGATCTCTGTAATGACCTCCGCACCCGTCTGTTTTGGCAGCCAGTTTGAAAGCTCCAGCAGTGCGGAGCTGTTTTCCTGCCTTTCAAAATCGTTTATCCCGCTGAATGTGGAATAAAGAAGAAAATTATGCTGCCTTGTCTGATTGCCCAGAATGTCCTCTTTTATAAGGCTGTCACCTGTCGAGGTCAGACCGTAGCTTGTGGGCTCGGGGTCTGCGAGATCAACGTGTATTTCATTACAGACTTCCGAAATTTTCGGAAAGCTATGTAATATCTCACGCATTTTCTCAATAACATTCAAGTTCTATTTCCTCCTTGCTATCGCCGCCGCGCCCCGCAGTATTTGTTCCTTATGATTGGTTTTCATGACCTCGAACCACATTTTCTGCGCTTGGGGGTGACGGAACGTGCTGTAATTCAGGTCCTTATCCGTCAGGACTTTTTTTTCGCCTTTTTTGGCAAATGGTGAACCCGTTACGCTTGAGACCATAAGCTTACCGTAATACTGATACCTCGCATAAGGAATAACATAATGTATTTCTCCGCTGCCTATTTTTGTACCAAGTACCGCGCCTTTGCTGAGAATACCGTTTTTCATAGGAGTATAGCGTACCATAAGCCTTATACATTCGCTGTCAATAAATTTCTGCACAGAAGAAAATCTATCGGTCTGCTCTTTGCCGAAGGTCTGTTTCCACACAAGATCTATTTCTGCTTTCTGAGCCTTTATCTTAGCGTTTTTCGGCTGTTTTATTTTTCCTGACATGATATATCACCTTTTTGAGTATAAAAAATGCGCCTCCGATCTCTCGGAAACGCTTGACAAATTATTTATCTGTGGTATAATATATATAGAAAAGGGTACTGCACAGCCTTGCGGCTAGCGGTTCTCCGCTAAGTTGATGTCAGAAACACCGTTACTTTGCTAGAGTGGGCGGTGTTTCTTTTTATGTATATGTGCTAAAGAAACTCTATTTTTTCTTATTATCGTGAAAGATAATATAGCATAGAGTGACAACTCCGGTCAGCATAGATACGAAAGCAATTAAGTCCGCAAATGTTACCATAGTCATCACCTCCCTTTCGGGAGAAACCGCCTACCGTTATGTACAGTACCCGTAATGATTATACCACAGGCACTCTAATTTGTCAAATTTATCTTGCTGTTATCTCAATATGCGCAAGTCCGCCGAACCTAAAATCATTCACAGTCTTAACTACCGCAAAATCGGGAAACGCCGCTCTGAACAGCCTCATACTTTCGCTTATGGTTTTCTGCGACTGACTGTCAAATTCAAAGTCCGAAATACCCCGCAGAACTGTGTCCCCCGCCTTTGGAATATAGCCGTCTGAATAAATGTAGACCACAACGCTGTCGGATATCTGCGCTCCGTTTTTGGTAACGGTACGTCCTCTGCTGTCGTTCCAGTAGACCGACTTTATAATGTGCCGTTTGTAACTGTCCTTTTCATAAACGGTCATATCTGAGTTTGCAAGCAATCATCTCACTCCTCTGTAAAGTAATCCTGTTCCTGACAGCCACTTGTACACAATATCGTGTACAGCGGCGTCAAGGGACTTTTTTTGACTTTCCGAGCTTTCATAGGACTTGCTCCAGCCTCCCACACTTTCAGATGTAACACCTGAACTACGACTTTCAAGCTGCTCCGATTTATAAAGCATTTCCGCAGTTTCACAACAGCACATTTTTATACATTTTTGCGGTTTGTCATTGTCAACATTAATACCGATATACTCCTTGATTTTTTGAGACGCAGAGCGTGCGTAGAACTCAAATATATCTTCACTTACAACAGGTTCTGTCCCACATAAGTATTCAATCATGTAAAATTCGCTGTCAGCGTAAACCGTCATATATACAAGACCTCCTACTATCAGCCTCTTGTGATTATTCTTGCAATAGGTATAGCCTTGTGAGGGAAATATTCCTTTGTACTCTCGTTGGAATTGGCAAGAGACCACTTAGAACCTGTTTCAAGCTGCGCATTTGTAGGAGAAATGATCGAACCGTCCGTCCACGAAATTCCGTACGGAGAAAACACCTTACGCTGTCTGCTGTAAAGCGTGACCTGACCGCCGTTGACCTTTGGGTCTCTGTCAGTCTCATAGGTAACTTTTGCACCGCAGTTGGTGTACTCGATCGCCCCGTCCCCCAGAACATAGGTCGTGTACTTGATATATGCGTCCGCCTCTTCTCCAACCTCTGTAACGGCGGGGACTTCCTCAACAGGCATTCCGTCGTCGACAAGGACTGTTCTGCCGTTGAGAGTACCCAGAGAAAGACTGCGCTGAATGCCGTCCTTATCGGTGTACTTCATATACTCTAAAAGCCGGAGATTTTCAAGGTTTGTTGCAACAGCGGAGTGCATAATGGCAAGGCTGAATTTCGCCTTGTTGTCACCCAGAGCTTTCTGCATAGCGGAATTAAGAGTTGTCGCTCCGAACATGCCGTCCGTCTTATCCGAAACATCAAGGGTATGACCGTTAACGAATTTCAGATTTTCCGCACCCGTCATAGAGAATATACCCTTAAGCGTAGCAAGAATAGTAGCCTGATCCACCTCGTCCCAGTACTCGCCCACCTGAGACGCTGCTTGCGCAAGAAAATCGACTCCGCCTGTGATGTCATAGGAGAAATCATTTTCCACCCATGCCTTTGAACGTCCCACCACGATACGTCCCTGAGTATAGGTTTTACTGTTTGTGGCTGTAATATCAGTCTTTCCGTCGTAATTAAGGGCGTCGCCGCCGATAAGTCCGAAGATAGGGGTCACAAGATAGTTGCCGCCTGCCTGCTCCTTAAAGCTTCCTGCGATATCCTGTCTTGACTTTACCGCCCTGGACTTGATAAGCTCGTTTCTGTTAAGGTTCGGAGTTTTATCCACATAAGCGCCGAAAACCTCTGCGTTAAAGTTTTTTGAATCAAAAATACTCGACATAAATTATTACCTCCCATTAGATCAAAGTGTTTACGTCCGTTTCGGGGTGAGCGTTTTTGTACGCCATAGCCTCCGCAAGGGACATCTTTTTGTCTGCGTTTCCGCTGCCCGTATCTCGGACTGCGTTGTTTATCGGCTCGTCCGCGCCAAAAAGGAAATCGTTGTCCGCCTTAACGTTCTCGATAGCCTTTTTAATATCCTCCGCCTGATTTTTTGAGGACTTAAGAGCGTCGGTCTCCAGCAGAGCCTTTACAGCTTTAGCGTTTCTTGCTCCGCTTGCGGAAATTGCGCTGTCAAGTACGGCATTAAACTCCATATCGGCTATTTTAGCCTGATACTCGGTATCCTTTGCCGCAAGGTCTGCCGTAAGCTGAGTGACCTTGCCCTGCAAGTCCTTGACGTCAACTCCCTCGAACTCTTTGAGAGCCATCTGAGCCGTTTTAAGGCTGTCCTTGTAGCCGTCACGCTCTATTTCAAGCTTGTGAGTTATCTTTCCCAGCTCGTCGTCCGAAAAAGCCTTAGACAGCCCCTCCTGTTTATCCTGCGGCACTTCGACACCGTGAGCCGCAAGAAGCTTTAAAATGTCCATGTTTTTACCTCGCTTTCTTGATTTTGAGTATAATAAAAGCACGCTGATTTTATTCAACGTGCTGATATTCGTATTAAATTTGGGATAAAAATACCGCCGAAGTTTGCCGACGGTGATACGCCCTGCTTGTGCGGAGCGGTTAATCTAATATTTCAATATTTTTTATCTCATTTTCGTAT
>CAYNPW010000080.1:0-9811 GCA_964399215.1 uncultured Ruminococcus sp.
TCTAAGTTGTAGATTTTATCGTATTTTAGGCTTTTTTTAAAAAACAGCAAAAGTAAGTGAAACGATACTGCTTAGCTCGAAGAGATAATTTCATTACTCTCGGAGTTATACCGACAATATCACGGAGATGCCGTTTCAGCGGCGTCTCCGTTTTTGTTGAGTATTTGACATCTGCGGCATAATATGATAAAATATAATATCTTACAAAAATCAAATGTTTTGGAGTGATGTTATGGAGCTTATATATGAACTGATAATACTTGCGTTTCTTTTTGCTGCGGGCTGTGTTATCGGTTGGGGGATAGAAGTCGTATATCGGCGGCTTACTCATAAAACTTGGATAAATCCGGGCTTTCTTGTCGGACCATACCTTCCTCTTTACGGCTTTGGACTGACTGTGCTGTACCTGCTGGCGGGACTGGAGGAGTTAATTCCCATTGAAAATGATACGGTCCAGAAGCTGGTATTGTTTGCCGTAATGGCGGTTACAATGACGCTGATAGAGCTGATAGCCGGCGAAATATTTATTATAAGAATGCACATCAAGCTGTGGGACTACTCCGATAACAAGTGGAATTTCAAGGGGATAATCTGTCCAAAGTATTCGTTCTTCTGGGCTGTTCTGGGAGCGGCGTACTATTTTCTGATTCACCCGCATATTCTCAGCGCCTTGCATTGGTTTTCCCGCAATCTGCTTTTTTCGTTCGTCATCGGATTTTTCTACGGCGTTTTTGTCATTGATCTGTGTTACTCGTTTAAAGCTGTGGATAAGATCAAGAAATTTGCCGCCGAGAATGAAATGGTTATCCGATACGAAGAGCTTAAAAAGCATATTAAAAAGACCTCGGAGGAGCGCAGGGAGAAATATCGTTTTATGCTTGCATTCAAATCCGAAACCGCGATCTCGGAGCATTTAAAACAGTACTTGGAAAAACAACGCGAGCAGAAAAGCATGAATAAGCTCAACGACTTTATTGAGCGGAAGATAAAGAAAAATAATTAGGCTTAAAGCGGACGGTCATGAGGCTGTCCGTCTGTCTGTTTACAGTGAATCGCTTTATTTCATACTTTGTTGATCGGTTGACAGTAAACCGTTTTGATGATATAATATTTGTAAATAAGCGTTACGGAGATGAAGAGTGATGAAAAGCAACGGTAAATTAAAATCATATTTTATCGTATTGCTGTGTATAGCAGTAGTTATAGGAGGACTTATGCTGTCCGCTCACTTTAAGCCCGACAGTTATATAGATGCGGCGGAAGAAGTAAAAAAGGGAGTTGTTTTTCAGATAATAGGTTATCTGCCTTTGTTTGTTTTTTTGGCGGCTGTGGGAATAATACTGATCGTCAAGCAAATAAAGCTCCTTGTGAGAAACTTCCAAATGAAACGCAGGCTAAAATTTGAAAGCGAGATCAACCGTATGAGAGAGGATACTCAGCCGCAGATAACGCTTCTTACAGGCAAACAGGTTTTTATCAAGTTGATTGGCATAATTATTGCTGCGATAGGCTTTACGGCTATCATTGCAAATACCAAGGCTTTTCTTGCAGAATACTCAACATCTGAAAAGGATATGGGCGTTTTCAGAAAGGCGGGGCTGGTACTGGATATTTCATCGGATCTAAAAACGGGTGAAACCATAACCGAAAGCTATGAGTATATTTATCCTCATGAAATGACCTCCGAGGTGCGTCTAAAAGTAAAAAATTCCCGTATTGCTGTTCTTAAGCGCAGCTATTATGTGCTGGAATGTGTCGGAGTAAACGGTTCAAGAAAATTTCCTATAAGCGAGCAGGACAGTTATACGCTTTCAGATATTCTTCTCTATTCGGATAAAATTGAAATCGAGTATTATAAAAACTCCGGACTGATAAAATCCATAAGCTATGACGGAAACGATTATGATCTTATATACAGTAATACTCCTGATATATAAATTCTTGACTAACTGCCGGAATAGTATTATAATATGAGGGACGTTCTTAAATCAAAAATATGACAAGGGAGATATATTATGACAAACAACGTTATTATTCTTGCCGGAGGACAGGGCAAGAGAATGAAAACCAATATGCCTAAGGCTCTGTGCAATGTACTGGGAGAACCAATGCTCGAATGGGTACTGACAGCCTGTGAAAAGGCTGAGCTTAACGATATCTGTATCGTTAAGGGCTACGAGGGCGAGCAGATAGACGCTTATGTAAAGGACAGAAAATCCAAAGCGGAAATAACCACGGTTATGCAGGAGGAACGTCTGGGAACGGGTCACGCTGTTATGCAGGCGGCGGATTTCCTTAAATCAAGGGCGGACGGCAATACGCTTATCCTCTGCGGAGACGCACCGTTTATCGACGCCGAAACTATCACAGGAGCGCTTGCTCTGCACACTGAAAAGGACTGCGGCGTTACGGTAGTTACCTCGCGAGTGGAAAACCCTACGGGATACGGAAGAATTATCCGCAGCGATACAGGCATTTCGGGAATTGTGGAGCATAAGGACTGTACTCCCGCTCAGCTTGCAATTACCGAGATAAATTCGGGCTGTTACTGGTTTAAGACGGCTGACCTGTTGGAAGTTCTGTTTGACATTCAGCCTAATAACGCACAGGGAGAGTATTATCTCACCGATTGTATTGAACTCCTTATTAACAAGGGCAGGAATGCGGACGCTTTTATCTCCGCAAATCAGCATGTTGCGCTGGGTGCAAACGACCGCAGAGGTCTGCTTATGCTCAACGATATTGCCCGCTATGAGATCATCGGCAAGTGGCTTGACGAGGGAATTGAGTTTTTCTGTACCGACGGAGTATCTATCGGAAACAACGTCACTATCGGCTTAGGTACAAAGATACACAGCGGAGTTATCCTGCGCGGAAACACCTTTATCGGCGAAAACTGCGAGATCGGCAACAACTGCATTATCGAGAATACAACCGTAGGTAACGGAGTAACTCTCAACAATGTTCAGGCGTACCAATCCGTTATTGAGGACGACGTAAAGATCGGACCTTACGTTCAGCTCAGACCCAACTCCCACATAAAGAAGGGAGCAAAGATCGGCGATTTTGTGGAGATAAAGAACTCCACTATCGGAGAATACACAGCAGTAGCACATCTTACCTATATCGGAGACTCCGACGTGGGCGCAAACGTAAATTTCGGCTGCGGAGTGGTAACGGTCAACTACAACGGCGACAAGAAGTTCCGCACCGTTATTGAGGACAACGCATTTATCGGCTGTAACACAAACCTTGTAGCTCCCGTAAGAGTGGGCAAGGGAGCGTACACCGCCGCAGGCTCAACTATCACAACGGACATTCCCGACAACGCTCTTGCCATAGAACGAGGAACAGCAACTATCAAGGAAGGCTATGCAGAAAGAAAGCTTAAATCCAGAACGGAAAAATACGAAAAGACCCTGAAAGGCAAGGAATAAGCTATTGACATTATGTCGGAAACGTGATATAATGTAGACAATAAAAGAAGAACGATACTGCGCTAACAGTACCGTTCTTCAAAGAGTTATGGAACGTCATAGACGGCAAACTCGGTCTATTATTTGTTAAACTTTATTAACGAAAGTAACTCGCCTAATTGCGGTAGGCGAGTTACTTTTTTATCTCATGGATAATCGCGAAAACAATTATCAGCACTACGATAAGTGAGATTATGTACGCATAAACGTCCATATTATCAACCTCCTGTCCGATTGCTCCGACAAGAGTTAATTCTCAAAAGTACGCTCCTTTCCACTCTTGCGGGCAGGAGTTTGTCGCCTATTTTTTACGCCGTTTGGCTCTGTCACGGAGTATTTGCTGTGACAGTGTTCCATAACATTATTCATTATACAACCAAAATCGACATTTGTCAACAGAAGAACGCCGCTTTGGAAATCAAAGCGGCGTTCAAAGTCAGGACAATTTGGCGGGTGTGCCCTTTCCCGCATTTCTTTTAACCCAAAGGGTGCGTAGCAGCACATTCTCTACTTCAAAATGCCTGTTCTTATCCTGCTCATATTATATCACAACTATTATTTTATTGTCAACAAAAAAATTTATAAGGGGCTTGACAATAAAATAATTGTAGTGTATTATAACATTAGAAACGATATGATGACCGACTAAGGTTTCACAAAAGCGAACGCCGAGGGTATGCAACACCCTCGGCATTTTTGTGCAAAAAATCAGCGGTAAGTCAGTATTCAGACCTGTCTTGCCGCTTTATTTCATCATTTTTTTATTGTTGGTTCTTCCCAGAATATAATCTGTTGAAACCCCGTAAAAGTCGGCTAAAATAAGCAGGTGTTCGACGGGTATCGTAAGCACACCTCGCTCGTAACGGGAATATACCGTCTGACTTGTGAACAACAGCTTTGCAATTTGCGTTTGGTTCATATCTTTATCTTCACGTAAATCTCTTAATCTTTGGAAATACATAAAAAAACACCTCGAATTTTGTAGAATATGACAAATTTCATTTTAGTACTTATTGGTACTATTGACTTTATCATATTTTTATGATATGATGTTTATGTTAGAACTTATAGGTGCTAAAACTCAGGGCAAATAAAATGTTTTGTAAGCATTGTGGAAATCAAATGCCTGAGGGTGAAAGGTTCTGCGTAAAGTGCGTGCAGTCACTGACGGTAAATGCAGATACCGGCGTGGTTGTCAACACAAATAAAATACAAATATGGGAGGAAATATTATGAATGATCAGAATTATAACGGAAACAATATGCAGCCTGCGGCTCCTGCCAGCGGTCTTGCAATAGCGTCAATGGTGCTTGGAATAGTTGCTCTTGTAACAAGCTGTTTCGGTGCAGCGGGTATAGTATGCGGAATTCTTGCCGTTATTCTGGGCGGTTGTGCTCTGGCAACTAAAAAAGGCGGAAAAGGTATGGCAATCGCAGGTCTTGTATGTGGGATTGTCGCTCTCGTGCCCTCAATAATTGTAATTTCCATTGGAAGTTCAATTTTGAGTTTGTTTTAGTTTTTCTATGTGTACAATTAAAAGCAAGTATCAATATATAGCACAGCTAATAACGGTTCTTATACCGTTATTAGCTGTATTACTATATAATAACAAGAACCTGTTGTTAAATTTATCCGAACGATTTCCTGAATGTTATTTCTATAAGAAAACAGGATTATTATGCCCTGCCTGCGGTAATACCAGAAGTATAATATGTATGCTAAACGGAAAGCTTCTGCTTTCTGTCGGATATAATATTACCCCTATGCTTTTATTGGTTATAGCGTTTGTTTTTTACATCGAAATAGTAATATATGCTTGTGGCGGAAGTGTGTGTATTTTCCAAGAAAATACACATTTTTAATTATCATGCTTTTTTTATTGACAGCATATTATGTTTTGAGAAATTATTTGCCTTTTTTAACATTAAGCTAGATCTTATTTGATTTGACAAATCCTCCTCAATATGATATAATTAACTGAACAACCGAAAAAATACCCCGTCTTGCAAAAGACGGGGTTATTGTGCGTTATAAAAAATTAAGAAAGGCGTAGTAAAATGGATATTTTTGAAAAACTAAAGAAAATTTCTGCGGAGCTTGGCGGGAATAATTCCGCTAAACCCGAGTATATTATAGTCGGTCTGGGAAACCCGGGAATACAGTACGAAAGCACAAGACACAATGCAGGCTTTATGGCAATTTCCGCACTTGAAAAGAAGTATAATTTCTCTGTGACCGCTCATAAATTCAAGGCGCTTGTAGGAAATGTCACCATAGGCGGAAAGTCCTGTCTTGTGATGAAGCCCGAGACATATATGAATTTAAGCGGCGACGCAGTTCAGGCGGCTATGGATTTTTATAAGATTCCCCTTGAAAATATAATCGTTATTTTTGACGACATTTCTCTGGACGTGGGTCAGATGCGTATCAGACGCAAAGGCTCGGCGGGAGGTCACAACGGTATAAAGAGTATCATTGCGCAATGTGACGGCGAGGACTTCCCCCGCATAAAGATCGGCATAGGAAAAAAACCTCGCCCCGACTACGATCTTGCGGACTGGGTGCTGTCGCGCTTTACCGACGACGAGTTGAAAAAGCTTGACGAGGTAAACGTTAAGATATGTCAGGCCGCGGAGCTTATGGTGCAGGATAAGATTTCCGAGGCAATGAACCTTTTTAATTCCAAATAGATTTCGGGAGATTTACATTTTTATGAGTACAAATCTGTTTTTAGATATTTGCAGTCAGCTTGATTTTTATAAGGACGTCAAAAACTGTCTGCTGAAAAATTACGTTCCCTGTGCTGTCACCGGAGTTTCAAACATTCATAAGGCGTTGGCGATAACAGGTCTAAGCCGTCTGGGAGCCTGTCTTGTCATCTGCGACGACGAGGCTTCCGCTCTGCGGATGATAAACGATATAAACGAAATGGCAGGGGAGGAAATTGCCTGCTTTTACCCTGCAAAGGACTTGAATTTCGCTTATATGGAGGGTATATCAAGAGAATACGAGCATAAGCGTCTGGAGTCTCTTTCAAATATCATACAGGGCAGGCGCAGGATACTTGTGGCAAGTATGGAGGCTTGTCTGCAAGGAACTATTCCCGAGAGCAAGCTGAAAGAATACAGCTTTGAGATCTCCGTCGGCAAGGAGATCGTTCTTGAGGATATGGAGCGCAGACTTCTTTCAGCGGG
The DNA here is from genome assembly GCA_964399215.1 of uncultured Ruminococcus sp. Lineage (GTDB taxonomy): Bacteria > Bacillota > Clostridia > Oscillospirales > Ruminococcaceae > Hominimerdicola. The sequence continues at coordinate 6,672 of CAYNPW010000080.1, forward strand.
ATATTCACGCACCGATCAGGTAGAGGGCCAGGCGCAGTTTTCGGTCAGAGGTTCGATAGTAGATATTTTCCCCGTGCAGGAAAAACGCCCTATTCGTCTTGAGCTGTGGGGAGACGAGGTCGACACGCTTTCATATTTTGACGCCGAAAGTCAGCGGCGTACCGACTCTCTAGAGGAGATAGTGATATTTCCCGCGCTGGAGATCATTTTCCCCGACAGAGACGAGCTCGTAAGCAAGCTTGAAAGCCTTGCAAAGTCCGCAAGAGGCAAGCTTACGGATAAGATACGCGAGCATATCTACCGCGACATAGACACCGTAAAAAGCGGCATAACCCTTACAAATCTCGATAAATATTACGCCTTGGCTTATGAGGAGACCGCTTCGGTCTTTGACTATTTTCAAGGCGGTATGTGCGTTGTGTCGGAGTATTCCAACTGTATTGAGAAAGGAAGAGCGGCTCAGGCTCAGCTCTCAGAGGATATAAAAATACTTTACAGCGACGGTATTCTTTTCCGCAGACTTGACGGCTTTTATCTGGAGCAGGGACAGGCGGAGAGCAGAATTACCGCGATGAAATCCGTATTTCTCGACACGTTTATGCGTTCCAATAACGGCATAAAATTCAAAAAGCTGATAAATACCGACTGCCGTCAGACCTCCGTCTGGGGCGGAAATATCATCAATCTGGAAGAAGAATTGAAAGGGCTCTGCGAAAACGGCTACTGCACCATAGTCCTTGCAGGCTCGGAAAAGACAGTTCCCATTATTGTTAATGATCTGTGCGGCGAGAACATTCCTGCGGAGATACTCACGGAAAACAGCCGCCTTATAGAAAATAAGGTCTATGTCAGAACGGGAAGTCTGTCGGCAGGATTTGATTTTCCCGACGTGAAATGCGCCTGCATAACACAGATGAAAGCGATGTCCGCCAAAAAGAAAAAGTCAAAGCACAAATCAGGCGAGGAAATAAAATCTCTGTCGGATATCCATAACGGCGATCTTGTTGTGCACTCAATGTACGGCATAGGACGCTTCAAGGGCATTCAGAACCTTGAGACAAACGGCGTTAAAAAGGACTACATCACCATTCAGTATGCAGGCACTGACGTACTGTATGTCCCTGTTACACAGCTTGATCTGGTATCTAAATATATAGGTCCACAGGACGACAGCGGAGTAAAGCTGCACAAGCTCAATTCCACCGAATGGACAAAAACCAGAAACAGAGTGCGTTCTGCGGTCAAGGATATGGCGGAGGAGCTTACGAAGCTTTACGCTCAGCGGCAAATGGCGCAGGGCTACGCATTTTCTCCCGACAACGACTGGCAGAGCGACTTTGAGGAACGTTTCGATTACCGGGAAACAGACGACCAGCTCCGCTCAATTCAGGAAATAAAAGATGACATGCAGAAGCCGGTTCCAATGGACAGACTGCTCTGCGGCGATGTAGGCTTCGGCAAAACGGAAGTCGCTCTGCGTGCGGCATTCAAATGTATGCTAGACGGAAAGCAGTGCGCAATTCTTGTGCCCACAACAGTTCTTGCGTGGCAGCATTACCAGACCGCTATAAAGCGTTTTCAGCATTTTCCTATAAAGGTAGAACTCCTGTCTCGTTTCCGAAAGCCGAAGGAACAGCAGGCTATCATAAGAGAGCTGAAACGAGGCACCATAGACCTTATTATCGGTACTCACAGGCTCGTGCAAAAGGACGTTGAATTTAAAGACTTAGGACTTGCCATTATCGACGAGGAACAGCGTTTCGGTGTGGCACACAAGGAAAAATTCAAGGAGAACTTCAAGGGCGTGGATATGCTTACGCTGTCCGCAACGCCTATTCCCAGAACTCTGAATATGGCGTTAAGCGGCATAAGGGATATGTCTGTCATAGAAGAACCTCCCATGGACAGACATCCCGTTCAGACATATGTTATAGAGCATAATCCCGCAGTCATAGCCAACGCTATAAGCAAGGAAATGCGCCGAGGAGGTCAGGTGTACTATATCCATAACCGCATTGACAGCATAATGCGTACAGTTGCTCAGCTGCAGGAAATGATACCCGAGGCTAGGATTGCCGTTGCTCACGGTCAGATAGGCGAGAACGAGCTTTCCGAAATATGGCGGCAGGTAGTGGAACACGAGGTAGATATTCTTGTGTGTACGACACTTATAGAAACAGGTGTGGACGTACCGAACGTAAACACTCTTATCATAGAGGACGCAGATCGGTTGGGTCTTTCTCAGCTTTATCAGCTAAGAGGACGTGTGGGGCGTTCCAACCGCAGAGCCTTTGCATACTTCACATTCCGCAGAGGAAAGGCGCTGACCGAGGTCGCGGCTAAGAGACTGGACGCTATCAGAGAGTTCACTCAGTTCGGCTCGGGCTTTCACATTGCAATGCGCGACCTTGAAATAAGAGGAGCAGGCTCCGTTTTAAGCGGACGTCAGCACGGTCACATGGAAGCGGTAGGCTACGATATGTACCTCAGACTTCTCAATGAGGCGATCGCGGAGCAGAAAGGCGAGGTACTTCCTCCTTCGCCCGAGGACTGTTTGGTTGATATATCCATTGACGCATTCATTCCCGAGGGATATATTGAAAACCCTGCACAGAGAATAGACGCATACAGAAAGATAGCTTCCATAGTAACTGACGAGGACTCGTCGGACGTTTTGGACGAGCTGATAGACCGCTTCGGAGAGCCGCCGAAATCCGTAATGGGACTTATAAACGTTGCCCTGATGAGAAACACAGCCTCAGTTTCGGGGATAAAGGAGATCAAGCAGACGGGTGAAAATGTGCAGTTTTTCATACGAGCATTGGAGCCGGTGCAGATACAGTCTCTTTTAGAAAAATATAAAAACAGGGTACGTTTTTTTGACAGCTCAAAGCCTTATTTCCACGTCAAGCTTGATAAAAAGCAGAAAGCGTCGGATCTGATGAACGAGGTTATTCAAACGATCAGGCTGGAAAACGCAGATCTATAAAGATAAACAGTCACAGTCGTCTCAGCAGTTGATCTCGGGACGGCTGTATTTTTTCAGTATGTTTTTATTATAGCATATAATACTGGTTACATACTACTCAAAATCAAAATTCCCCGTACCTAAGTTATAGTAAAATTGCTTACCTGCCTCG
>CAYNPW010000081.1:0-9693 GCA_964399215.1 uncultured Ruminococcus sp.
TGCGGACTTACCTCCTGTAAAGAGGCAGAATATCTTAACAAATTTGGCGCGGATTTTGCGGGAATGATTCTTTTTTTCCCGAAAAGTAAGCGGAATATCACGATAGATACCGCAAAGAAAATTATGTCCGTATTGAAAAAGGATATAAAAAAAGTTGCTGTTACGGTTTCGCCTGATCCCGATCAGATATTGCAAATCCAAAGGGCAGGATTTGATTATATTCAGGTGCACGGCCCTATAGGCAGGGAAATTCTCGATACAGTCGCCATACCCGTGCTGAAAGCTTTTAATGTCAGCGATATGAGTGATTATGAGCATTACCATTCCTGTCCGAATGTAGCCGGCTATGTTTTTGATGCCGCAGAATACGGCAGCGGAAAAACCTTTGACTGGGAGCTTATGAAAAATGTTCCCAGAGACGAAAAGATGCTTTTTCTTGCAGGCGGACTGAATGAAGAAAACGTAGGCGATGCAGTACGCTTTGTCAGACCCGACGGCGTTGACGTTTCTTCCGGGGTGGAATTTTCTGACAAACCGGGCAAAGATCCGGAGAAGATCCGAATGTTCATAAGTAATGCCAAAAACGTTTGATGTTTGTAATAGAGTAAATATAAAATGTAAAAAAATATTTTTATCTTAATAAAAAGTACACTCTAAGAAAAGTTTTTAGAAATATTTTTTGGAGAAATAGCCTATTTATATTGACAATTATTTTTTTATATTGTATAATATATTCAGATAACGTTTATGCTCTGTGCGTTGTTTGTTAAAAACGGCGTCAGCATAAATTATTATGTGTATATGAAAATTATAGTTTCGGAAGGAATGAGTATCATTGGCGAAGAAAAGCGAAAGCACTAACGAGAAAATTGTTCGTCTCTATAAAGAGGGACACACCATTGATGAGATTGCCAGAACAATGGCAATTCCAAAGGGTAATATCACAGGTATACTTGAAAAGTATTTCCCGGATTATCAGAGCTATGTTCAGCCTGTTATCGATCACCCTGACATCAGCGAAGAAAAGGAAAAGAGCAAAAAGAGCGTGTTCGGAATGAATGTCGGCGATCTTCTGAAGAAGGGTAAGCGTTCTGTTGAGGAAGAAACTCCAAAGGTTGCTATCAATCTTGAAATGGACGAAAACGGATTTGTTGACAGAACAGTCGCAGGTATGGCGCAGATGCTTAAAAAGGGAAAACCTTTGGCTGATGTTGCGGAATTCTTTAATAAAGATAAATCTGAGATCAAGGCTGTTCAAGACGCAATGGACGAGCATTTCAAGAGACAGGAGGCTGCCGCTTCTTCGTCAGACGCTGTAACTGTGGAAGCCCCTGCTAAGGAGGAAAAGAGCGTGTTCGGCAGAGGTAAAGGCTTTACTACGGGACTTGAGGAAGATAAGCCTGTTAAACCGAAGTATACTCCTCCTACATATACGAAGCGTGACGATCCTAAGCCTGTTTCAGCAAGCTACGGTCTGGCAGAGGATGCAAAGCCGATTGAAGCTGTTAAGCCTGCTGAAAAGCACAATGATCCGATCTCCTTGCTTGATGCTCCTGCGCCTACCAAGAATATTGATTTAGTTGCGGAATCTGCAGTCAAGGACAGCGTTGATATTGATCTTGTTGCTGAATCGCAGAAGCCTGCGTCAACTGATATTGACTTGGTTGCGGAATCTCAGAAACCTGCGTCGGCTAATATTGATTTGGTTGCTGAAACATCAGTACCCGAAGTTCACGAGGTCAAGCTTGTTCCCGACGGAGCAGAATCTGTAGAGAAAGAACAGAAGAAGTCTGTAAGTCTTACAGATGAAATGCCTGAAATGCCGTCGATCGACCCTATCAGTCTTGACGCTCTTGATAAGGAGCTGAAGAAAGCTCCCGCCCCAGTATCGGATATTCCCGCTATCGGCGGTATTAATACTACATCGGCTGATGTCGATATTTCAAAGGAGGATAATTCAGGTATGAGCCCTATGGAGAAAATGAGACAGTTTGCTCAGGAGCAGATTGCGCTTAACAATCAGAAGATCGAAGAACTGAAAACCAAGAAGGTTGACGCTGAAAATACTGCATTTGACTGCAACACAAAGGTTGAGGCTATGAAAAAGCAGATCGAGGATATGCAGGCGCAGCTTAAGGTACTTATTGATGAAAAGACAAAGGCAGGCGATATTGTCGGCGGTATCAATGACGAGATCGAGGCTATCAACAAGGAAAACGTTGAGTACGGTGCGTATCTTTAATAAAAAAATAAAGGCAGTCCTGAGAGTGCCGTAAAAAATGATCCCCCGAGAAGATTTTTCCTCTCGGGGGATCTGTATTTTTGTATATTATCTGAAAGTCATTGTACAGATCTTCCCAAATCGTATGCTTTCTGTATAGCGTCGTTACCTTCAATATCTCCGATGTTTTTTACTTCTCTTACCATAACGCTTCCGATATTCTCCAAGTTAAAGAAGTCAAGAATTAATTTATATTGTAATTTTATAGAGTCAAAGACAGCGGGAAGCGATGCGGCTGCGACTAACAGCAGTCCTAATTTTTGTACTTTAAAATCATTTCTCATAGGAGTGTGCAAACGGTCGATCAATGCTTTTAGTTGAGCGCTGATACCGTAAAAATAAACAGGTGAAGCCGCAACAATAATATCAGCCTCAGAAAGAATGGGGTAGATTTTTTTCATATCGTCTTGCTGAAAACACTCAGAATTTTCCCTGTTAAAGCAGGAATTACAGCCGATACACGGATTTACATTATAATCTGCAACAGATATTATTTTAACGTCGTTATTTAGCTTTGCGCCGTCTGCAAAAGCTTTGGCTAACAGAGAAGTATTTCCGTTTTTTCGTACACTTCCTACCAATACAACTATCTTGCTCGTAGATCTCACTCCTTTTAAAATCTGATTTTACATCATATTGTCGATTATATCCTTTAACGCCCGAGCGGTCTCCTCGTTAACGCCTGCCGTCCTGCGTATATCCTCGAGGGAGGCTTTTTTCAGCGCCTCCTTGGTTTTGTACGCCATAATAAGCTTCTGCGCTTTCTTTTCGCCCACGCCCTTGACTGAGGTTAGCTCCAGACTGAACGCGCTTTTGTTTCGTTTGGACTTCTGATAGGTAATGGCCACTCTGTGTACCTCGTCCTGGATTTCCGTAACCAGATTAAATGCGGAGCGGCTTTTAAGCAAGGAAATCTCTCCGTCTCCCGTGGCGATAGCGCGGGTGCGGTGCTTGTCGTCCTTGACCAGACCGTACAGAGGAACTTCAATACCCATAGCCTTAAGCACCGGAGCAATAGCGTTAACGTGACCGTTTCCGCCGTCCAGCAGAATAAGGTCGGGCAGAGTGGAAAATCCCTCGTCGGTTTTCTCAAAATAGTTTCTGAAACGGCGTTCAATGACCTCCTGCATACAGGCGTAGTCGTTCTGTTCCTCGACTGTTTTTATGGAGAACTTTTTGTAGAATTTTTTGCAGGGGCGTCCGTTTTCAAACACTACCATTCCTGCGACCATATTGGTTGAGGCTAGGTTGGATATATCGTAGCACTCGATAAATCGTGGCGGCTTCGGAAGATTTAAAGCCTTTGCAAGCTCCTCTAATCCTGCAACTTCTCTGCCTGTTCTGCCTACCTTTACGGAAATAAATTCATTTGCATTGCTTTTGGCAAGGGTAGTCAGCCTGAGCAAGTGTCCTTTTTTCGGTACAGATATATGAATTGTGTGATTGTATTTTTCACGGAGAAACTGCTCCAGAAGCTCGGGATTTTCTATCTCTTCGTCCAGCAGAACGGTTTTGGGAGCGTCGTCCTTCATAGAATAAAATCTCAGCAGAAAATCCTCCAGCATTTTGCAGGAGTCCTCTTTTTCGCCGAGAAAATAGTCCGCCTTGTCTACCAGTCTGCCGCCTCGGTACATTATCACGCTTGCGCAGGCGACCTCTACATTCTGCGAAACTGCAATAATATCGCAGTCGGGGATCGTCTCGTCAATGATCTTCTGATTTTCCGCAGCTTTCTGTATCGCCGAAATTCTGTCACGGAGCTTTGCCGCAAGCTCAAATTCAAGATTTTCAGCCGCACGTTCCATTTCCGCAGTAAGTCTTTCAACCGACTGCGCCGAACCGTTTTTGATGTAGTCCACAGCCTGAGAAACGGTCTCTTTGTATTCCTTTTCGGTAAATTGACCTGTGCAAACGCCCATACAACGCTTGATGTGGTAATTGAGACATGGACGTGCTTTTCTGAAATCCCGAGGAAAAACTCTGGTGCATGTAGGAAGCTTGAATGCCTTGTTTGCCTCCTCAACAGCCTGCTTGACTGTATATGAACTCATATACGGGCCGATGTATTCCGCCGTATCGTCAAACTTCTGCAATGCCGCCTGAAGTCTTGGGAACGGCTCGTCGGTAACGCGTATATAGCTGTAACCCTTGTCGTCCTTAAGCAGAATGTTATACTTTGGCGTATGGAGCTTTATAAGTGAGCATTCAAGCACCAGCGCCTCAAACTCCGAATCGGTAACTATAAACTCATAGTCGTCCACATTGGAAACCATTTTCCACACCTTTGGCAGATGATCCTGTCCTTTGCGGAAATACGATGTCACACGATTGCGTAGGTTTTTCGCCTTGCCGATATATATTATTTTACCCGACTTGTCCTTCATAATATAGCACCCCGGGGAAGTCGTCAGCTTTGACGTTTTATCCCGCAGGTAGGGAAGTCGGGGATTGTGTTCGTCTGTAATGTACATTGGGTTCTCCTTAATCAAATTCTGCAAGCTTGTCTTCCAGTACGTCGGCAAAAAGCTGAATGCTGTCTCCCAAACGCTCTGAATAGTCCTGCAATACGGGATTGTCAATAAACAGCCTTGGATCGTTTCTAATGCTGACAGCCGCCGCCATAGCCTGCGCATCGGGACAAAGTCCGTTTTCCAAAGCCCATTCTCCTGCCGCTGTTTTTGAAACCACAACGCCGTTTTTCAGTACGTAAAGTCCCCGTGCTATGTCAAGCAGCCAGCCGTAAGAATATATGCTCCGTTTAGTGGTCACGGCATACTTGCGTATCGTTTCAAGATGAGCTGCAACGCCCTGTCTGAGTTCCGATAATGCAGGCGCTTCAAGAAAATCATGCAGATCCTCTCCGAAAAGCAGGATCGCATTTTCGGCAAGCTGGTACCTGCAAAAACAGTCGGGAGTATAGCTGTCGATAATTTTCGATTTACCGGTACCCCAGTAAACGATTTTTTCCTTTTTATGCTCAAAATATCCTCCCTGAGACATAAAAACGCCCTCAAACAGTCCGAAGTACGGATTATCGGGCTGACAGTCCCGCAAGGTCAGAAGTTTTTCCGCCTGAACGTCCTCAAGAGGAGTTTGTGTAAGACATATAAGATCAATGTCGCTCCAGCCCATTCTGAAATCGTTGTCCGCCGCAGATCCGTAAAGATAAATCGACGGAGCGGCGTTCCAAAGCACATTAATTATTTCATTTACCATGGAGACAATAGCGTCGGTCATAGTTCCACCTGCGATCACATAGTTTTCTTGTAATAAATAACCAAAGCTTTATGAACGAGTTCAAAAAATATAAGAGCACATAGCAGAGTGAAAAATACTGAGCTGCTGAAATATCCAGAAATTATAGTAGCAAGCAGCATTGGATAGCACCAAGCCAGAAACAGATTATGTCCCGACTTTTCGGAAATAGCCTTGGTTCGCTCATCAGTTTCATCTATGTATGTCATCTTCAGTTTATCAGGATTTTTTAATGCGGAAAGCATTTTAGCTATGCTATAAACGGCTATCAGCATAAGTGTTATGAAAAGTCCCGTCTGAAATCCTCTTAGAAAATCACCGAAATCACCTTGGGGACTGAACCTGTCGAAAATTCCTGTTAGACCGCAGATAAATACTGCGGCGGCGATTATTACAATAACGGCTGTATAGGTCATTCTGAAAATAAGCCTCGATCTGTATTTTTCCAAAGTCTCCATATTAAAGCTCCTCCACATCGGAAAAGTCGAAAATTTCCTCGATAGTCATATTAAAATAGCGGGATATCTTATAGGCAAGCACCAGCGAGGCGGTGTACTTCTCGCATTCAAGAGAGGTAATAGTCTGCCTCGTGACGCCTACGGCGAGAGCGAGCTCGTCCTGAGAAATTTTATTCTTTTTACGCAGTTCGCGTATCTTAGATTTCATTATATCACAACCTGTTTTGCTTAGTTAACTTTGCAAAAACAGTATAGCATACTTTGCGGAAAAAGTCAAGAGCAGCGGTGGAAATTGTCAGAACAAAAGCAAAGCGCTGTTATAAACAGAGATAACTGAACGGATAATACCTGTCCGCAAAAGGATTGCTGTGTTTCCCTTTTAAAAGCATATAGGGTTCGGATTATATTGCTCCGCTTGACAAATATATAATAACATGATATACTTTATTACATAAAAGCATAAAAGTGCGGAAGGACTTGATATAAATGAAAATCGGAATAGTAGGATTGGGACTTATCGGAGGTTCTCTGGCAAAGGCTATCAAAAAAAATACTCAGCATAGCTGCTTTGCTCTGGATATTAACAGCAGTACTATCGCAGGCGCTATTGCTCAGGAGGCTATAGACGGAGAAATTTCCGAAGAAAGTCTGCAAAGCTGCGATGTTGTAATAATAAGTCTGCACCCGCAGCAGACGATAGATTTTATACTTGAAAATAAGTGTAATTTCCGTAAGGGCGGTATTGTTATAGATACCTGCGGAGTTAAGGAAAAAATCGTTTCAGCAGTTGAAGATCGGCTGACGGAGGAGGGTGTTTATTTTCTCGGCTGTCATCCTATGGCGGGACGTGAATTTTCCGGATTTTCTTATGCGGTTGATAACCTTTTTGAGAAAGCAAGCTTTATCATGACGCCTACCGACAATACTCCGATGAAGGTAGTTAAAGAGGTATCTCAGCTGGCTTATCATATAGGCTTTGCCAAGGTAGTGGTTTCCAATGTCGAGGAGCACGACAGAGTTATTGCATTTACATCTCAGCTTGCTCATGTTGTATCCAGCGCATATGTAAAAAGTCCGAGTCTTCTGAAACAGTCGGGATTTTCGGCAGGCTCTTTCAAGGATCTGACCCGTGTTGCAAAGCTCAACGAGGATATGTGGACTACGCTGTTTCTAATGAATAAAGAGCCTCTGGTATATGAAATCGACTGTATTATCGCACGTTTAAAGGAATACCGAGACAGTATTGCGATCGGAGACGCTAAGACGCTCCACGATCTTCTGAGGGACGGCAGAGAACTGAAGGAAATGTCACTTAATCAAAGTGAATAAAGAAAGCAGGCGAAAGTTTGAAGATAATACATTATTCGGAACAAACGGAAAACGATAAGGAATATTGGCGCAAGGAGATACATAAAGCCGATTGGAGAGCAGCAAAATATTTATTTGAGTTGCTCGCTGAAAACAGGCTTACCGAAGTGTGCGGGCAAAGCGAAGTACTGCTCTTGACAGACGAATGTAAGCTTGTGTCTTTCTGTACTTTATCTGAGCAGGACGAAGTGAAAGACGAAAATATGAAGCCGTGGATAGGTTTTGTATATACTTTTGAGCAGTACAGAGGAAAACGCTGTTCTCAAAAGCTTATCGAGTATTGCTGTGAATTTGCAAAAGCGTCGGGTCACAAAAGCGTGTATATATCTTCCGACCATATAGGATTATATGAGAAATACGGATTCGACTTTGTGAAACACGTAACAACTGTATGGGACGAAAATACACAGGTGTTCTGCCGCAGACTGGATAAATGACCCGATGAAATTTTTCTTTTCGGGTCATTTTTACGTTTTATACAAAACATTGCGTCAAACTTTGTATACAATTACACCATAAAAATACAGCCGCATAAACGTATATAATGTGTATGGGGAGTTTGAATGACTTATATTTTTTCGGTTTTAGCTGCTTTTTTAATTCTTCTTGCAATGAACATTTTTATACGGAAAAGATTTCCTGAACTGAATAGCGGCGGAACTTCAATAAAAATCAGAGGGGACGGTTGTATGATAACTATTATATTTTTAATAATTCTTGTGGCGGTATGTTTCCATAGCTGCGGAAATACCTACGGCGATATTACCAAGGAACAGGCGGAGAAATACGTTAAAAACAAGTTCGGAGACAGCTATTCCGTTACTGCTGCTTATGAGGATTTTGACAGTACGGAACAGGATATTATGTCGCAGTACGGGCTTGAGGAGCAGGATAAACTGTACATATTTTCGGATAGTAATGAATTTCAGTTCAGTATGAAGCTTAAACGTTCACACGGAATGTTTAATGCCAGTTACAGTAATTCCTGCGATTATTTTCCGCAGTATGTATATTTTCACCCCGAATACTACAAAAAGCTTTTCGGAAGCGGATATAAAGTTACGGCCGAGGAAAGCGGCACAGGCTATTGTCTGGAAATTTCCGACTTTGATCAGATAGAAACGGCTGCTGCTTTTGCGGACGGCTTTATCAGCAGTCTTGAACCTATATGGTGTACCGATTACGAAGTTGAGGCTGAGGATGACGATACCAAAGTAAACCTTACAGAGGCGAATATTTACATCTGTGCGGAGGGAAATACTCTTACTCGGCTTCATTATCTGACTTCGGAAAACAGTAAGCCCAATGAACTCGGACGCTTGGTTTACGACGCAGAGGAGCGTTATATTGATCTATACCGTACAGGCAGTGTCCACGGCAAGGTGAGCGACGAGGAGTTTGAAAAACGTCCCGCAGAAGAACTGAGGCTTATGTATCATGGAGAACCTGTTCAGGAAAGACTGTTCTATAAAGAGGACGACTATTACGAAGATAAGGGTGAATATTTTCTGTATCTGAGCTATCAGACTACGGAATACGGCGCTACTTTGTCAATGAGCGACAGTGATTTCCTTGAAAAGCTTGCGGGAGAAAAGCACAAAAACGGAGATCAGATTGTGTTCTCAGGAAACGGCAGAGAAATGATCTTTTCCATAGAAAACGGCGTTGTGACTGTTACGTCCGACGGCAGGACTTTTACTCCCGAGACTATAAAATACGGACACGACTACGACAAGGGTGAATACGAGGGTATCGACTACGGAAGTATTCTGCTGTCCATAGAGGATATTCAGGAGATTTTCGGTGTTGCGGTTGAAATCGACCAGCGCACGGCTGAGACGGTCATAAAGGAGGTACAATGAAATCTAAAATTTGTAAAAGGATATTTATAACGGCAGGCATAGTCCTGCTGCTGGCGGTTGTATTTACCGTATGGTATTTTATCCCCGTTAAGCTGATAAAAGTAAACGCAGAGGAAATAGAAAAAATAACAGTATTCAGCGGTAACGACGGTGTGCAGATAGAATTTACCGAACGTGAAGACATAGAGTATCTCGCGGAAAATCTAAGCTCCGTCACAATGAAAAGAGACGGGCTATCCGTTGGATATATGGGATATTCCTTCAGAACTACCGTATATCTGAAAAACGGTTCGGAGAAAAGCTTTATCATAAACGGAGAGTATAACATCTGTGACGACCCGTTTTTCTATACGATAACAGAGGGCAGGATCGACTATGAATTTATTGAGGACGCAATAGAGACACAGTTAGAAAAGCAGGGCAACCGAATGAAAAAATCAAAGAAATTTGTTCAAAATGACATCACAAA
>CAYNPW010000082.1:0-9666 GCA_964399215.1 uncultured Ruminococcus sp.
CCATATCTTATTACCTCGCTTTTTGATTGCTCTATGATAATTATACAGGATAACAAACAATTTGACTTGATTTCGATTGCAAAAGTTCCGATTTAAATTATATCATAAAGCTCCTCATCGTTAAGGATTGCTCTGCCGTTCCTTTCTGCAAATTCCGCAAAATCGTCGTATTTCTTGCAGATAATGTCATAGCCGTCCTTGACGGGAACGTCTCCACGGTCAATTCGGTGATAGTCGGAACCGAGCACATGAACAAATCCGTCGCCGATAAGCTTCATACAGTTACGCTTTGAAGAAAACCTCATCATAGATTTGGCGTTTATTTGTCCAAGTACGTCAAGCTGCATAAGCTTTTTCAGCTCTTTCATGGAAGTAAAATTAAGGTATCTTTCAATGTGAGCCACAAGCACCTTAACATCGCCCCTGTTTACGATCTCGGCTACGCCGTTTATGATCTTATCTGTCAGCCGGACATACGGCATTTCCAGCAGAAGCCATTTTGTACCCTCAATGCACAGCCTTGGCAGATCATTATATCCTATCAGAGCGGCGTCGTAAAGTATCTCCGCGCCCAGATGTATCTCAGGGTGATTGGGCTTCAGATGAGGCTTCAAGCATTCGTAAGCGTTATTTCTGCGTGTGATAAATTTCTCCACCGACTGCTCGTTACAGTAAAAATGAGGAGTGGCTATTATTTCCTCTGTACCGTTTTCGGCAAGTACATTCAGTATCTGAACAGATTCATCTATACTTCTGGAACCGTCGTCTATCTGCGGCAGAAAGTGTGAATGAAAATCTATATACATTCAGTCATCTCCTATGTAAATTGTATTATTCCCACTTATAAGCAGCCGCCAGACTTACTTTGTCTGCAAATTTCTTTGGAATGGTGCTGTATTGTATCCGACGGTAATCTTCAAAGCTGACGATGCAGTTGTGCGTAAGTATCTCCATTTCATTGTCATACCACATTACACGGTAATCCATAGGTTTCATGCCGCAGCGTTCATAGAATTTCTTTCTTGCCAGCCGTTGGGTGAGGTTGTCGCATTTGATATAAGTCGTCTCGATCTCAAGAAGAAATTTTTTATCTTTGTATCTTTTCTGAACTAGCTTTAATGCCAGAGTTCCAACTCCGACGCCGCGCTTGGATTTCTCAATGGCGAAATAGTCCAAAAGAGCATATTCGCCGCAGGTGATCACAATGGCAAGACCAAGGAATTCATTATCCTCGGATCGTATAGCCATTAAATCGTATTTTCCCTGTTTGCGTCCCCATAGGAACATAAAAAACGGCTTTCTTTCATTTCCGGGAAAGGCAGTTTTATAAAGCTTGTAGATCTTCGCAAGCAAACCGAGGCTATGCGCACAGGTAAGTTTCAAAAAATCGCTTCCTTTCAGTTAGCTTTAACTATTATATCATACATTATAAAAGAAATCAAGCTGTTGTGTCAGATTTAACTTAGCAGATGTACAGAATATAAATTTACTCTAAAAACAATACAGTTTGACAAATAACAATACGTATGTTATACTGACTAATAGTGTTGTAAATCATGACAGACTATTATACATTTTAAAGAGAAATCGATGACATTAACTGACGTGACGGTTGTTATCGTTTAAAGCATTAAGGATAACTGCAAGCTGTAAGGCCTTGTGCAGTCATTTGTTCGAATTGTGTAAAATATCATTCTTTATTGCATATTTTTAATAAAATATATCTTATATGCTTGAAATTTTTTAATGCATATGTTATAATACTTATGAGCGAGGTGATTGTTATGCAACAAATAAAAAATGTCGTTTATGGAGAGTATTGTATCGACTTTAATAGGGGCGGCGTGGTGTATGACGCTAACGACGGCTTTTATGAGATATCAGGATATACCAGACAGGATGTTGAAAATGGCGTTGTAAACTTCTTTAACTTTGTTCCCGACGAGTACAGAGAGGAATATGACGCTCTTGTAAATGAAGCAGTAAAGAATAACAAACCCGCTTTGATACAGCATCCGTTTATCAAGAAGAACGGCACTGTTATCTATGTCCTTTGCTTGGGGACGACTACACAAAAGTCAGACGGTCTGCATGGTTGGGTCATTATTACAGACCATACCGAGCATATAAATCTTATATCAAAATATAACAGCTCAATTAACGAACTTGATTCGCTAACGTCTATAGTTCCGGGCGGAGTAGTCATTTTCAATGTGGACGATAACGATCTTACGGTGTTCAAGTCTAATGACGAGTTCCTTAATATGCTGGAGATCAGCGGCGATATAACAGGCAAATCATTTTCGGAATATATTTCAGCTGAAAGCTTTTCCGTTCTTCATAAAAGGATATGTATTTCAGTATCTGAAAATGTAGCTGTTAATTATGAATTCAAGGTCAAGACAGAAAAAGAATATAAGTGGTTCAGACTTTATGGAAATATCTATAAATACTCCTACGGCAAGCCGCTGTTTTATTCAGTTATTCTTGATATTACTGAGGATATTCGTCTGAATAACGAGCTTCTTATGCAGGCTGAAAAATTCAGGATAATTGCAGACAGCTCCGAAGAACTTTTCTTTGATTACGATACGGCTAATGACAGATTGAAGCTTTCTACCAATCTCAGCAGATATTGTCTGGATTATGATAACTGCGTGGATTATTACTGGCGTGACGAATGTCCTAAGGAGTTTGTGCATCCCAAGGATTATGACCGTTATAAGTCGGAATGGCAGAAAATGCTTGAAGCTCCCATGCGGGGAAGTCTCGAATTTAGGACTAAGGCTTACGACGACGATTATACTTGGTATAAAATGAGCTATGTAAGCTTTCAGAACGAATATGGCATAATATTCAAGGTGTTCGGCAAAATCGTAAGTATTCAGCACATGAAATCCCTTAAAAAGAAATTAGACAAGGATTCGGAATACATAACATATCTCCTTGAAACAGATAGTCTTACCGGCTTGCTTAACAGAAAGGCATTTAAGAAAAAAGCAGGTCAGGCGATTATGACTATGGACAGAGCTTATACCTATGGAGTCGTGTATACCGATATTAATGATTTTTCTTATGTGAACGATAATTTTGGCTACGATGCGGGTAACCGTATGCTGAAGGATTTTGCCAAGCTGCTGCGCAATACGTCAACAAATGTTCTGGGTTGCCGTTTGTATTCCGACTATTTCATAGGATTATATAAGGCAGATTCAAGGGAAGAACTGATTAAAAGCATTGAAAGCAGGAATATGAACTTTACAGATCTTCAGAAGCAGAATTATCCTGCGAGCGATATTCGCGTGTCCTGTGGCATATTTATAATTCCAAATCATGAATGTGATGTCACTATGGCTATCGATAATGCTAATCTGGCGAGACGCAGCGTCAAGAGTAACAGTAGCATTATCTGCGGTATATATTCTCAGCGAATGAGAATGCAGAGAGCATATGAACAGTCTATTTGCAGCGAACTTCATTCAGCTATTGCAAACAGAAATATCGAAATGTTTTTACAGCCGAAGTTCCATATGGTAGAGCGTATGATCATCGGAGCTGAGGCTCTGGCTAGGTGGAGAAATCTCGACGGAAGCTATAAAATGCCATATGAGTTCATACCCGTACTTGAAAAGGTGGGATATATAGACGAACTGGATTTCTTTATTTACGAAGAAGTCCTCAAGACTCTTGAGAAGTGGAAAAGAGACGGATTAAGCCTTGTTCCGATTTCAGTTAACTTCTCACAGCATCATATTCTTCAGCCTAACTTTGTTGACAGCATAGTTGAAACAGCTAACAAATATGATGTGGACAAATCCCTCGTGGAAATTGAGGTTACTGAATCCAGCTTTTCGGGAGATACGCAGGCACTTTTCAGAGATATGGAAAGACTTCGTTCCTACGGCTTTAAAATCAGCATAGACGATTTCGGTATCGGATATTCTACATTGGGACTGCTTATGAGAGCTCCTGTGGATATTGTAAAAATAGATAAATCCTTCATTGATAATATAGAGTACAGCAAGCTTGACAGAGACTTTGTCGCTAATCTTTGCCGCCTTGTTGATACGGCGAAAAAAGATGTCATTTTCGAAGGCGTTGAAACTGAAAAGCAAGCTGATATACTTAGCTCAAGCGGATATTCAAAAGCTCAGGGCTGGCTGTTCGATAAAGCAATTCCTCTTGAGAAGTTTAATGAAAAGTATATGTATTTAAGCTTTAATTGACTGAATATTGATATTAAATAGCCAAAATCAGAATTTTCAGAGAATCTTGAAGAAAATGAAAAACAAAATATGTCAGAATTGTGGTATTCCGATAACCTCCAAAGTAGGATTAGGCAAGGATAAAGATCGAAGTATCAATTTGGTTCTCAGACAGTAATGACAAATGAAGAAACATTGTAAGAAAAAACCGTATGGACTACTTGTCCATACGGTTTGACTTTTATATCAGATATTTTCTTTAAGAGCTTCTGCAAGCTGTGCCGGACATGAGGTTCCTCTGCCGTTGCAGTCAAGATCCTGAAGTCTTTCAATGACGTCTTGTACTTTCATTCCCTGACAGAGCCTTGCAATGCCCTGCGTGTTACCGTTGCAGCCGCCTGTGAATTTTACAGACTTTATAATATCTCCGTCAATCTCGATGTCAATTTTTCTTGAACAGACGCCCCGAGGGGTATAGCTAATGGTTTTCATAACAATCCTCCTGAAGTTTTGATTATGTTATTATAACACATTATTTTTCGGATTTTACTGTATTTTTGTTAGCTTTCTGTGAATTTGCGTGGATAAGCTTAAACAATTTGTCGAGATTTTCCTCGTCGGTGAAATTGCTGCCGATGTGTGTCATAGTACTGTTGTAAAGTCCATGGAAATCAGAACCGCCAGTAACTATGAGATCATGGGATTTCGCAAACTCCTCCAGAGCCTTCTGCTGAATGGGAGTTGCGGAATAGTGATAAGCTTCAATACCGTCAAGCTTACCTGCTTCTGTCAGCTCGTGCATAAGCTCAATATTTTTGAACATGTGAGGATGTGCCAGAACAGCAACTCCCTTTGAGGAGTGAATTAAATCCAGCACGAAATTTACATCAGGATATTCACGGGTAACAAGGCATTCGCCGTTGGGATAGGAAAACAGCTTGTCATTCACATATCCGTAAAGCTCTGTCGCATAGCCGTAATTTACAAGAGCTCTCATAATGTGCTGCTTATATATACTTTTGGATCCCTTGGTAAAATGTTTTACCGCGTCTCTCGGAATAGGATAACGCTCCAGAACCTTCTCTATCATGTCCTTTGCGCATTCGGTGCGGATATTGCAGGATTTCAGGCACAGACCTTCCAGCCTGTCAGGCTTCTGAGGAGCATAGCAGAGAATGTGGACCTTTGTATTGCGCTTTTTATCCCATGCCGAAAGCTCAACCGCAGGAATTACCTTGACACCGTAGCGTTCGCCTAGGATCTGCGCTCTGCTGTACGATGACAAAGTATCATGATCGGTTATAGCAAGAAAGTCAAGGTTCATACGTTTTGCCTGTACAATGACTTCTTCGATACCGAGAGATCCGTCTGAAAGAGTCGTGTGACAATGTAAATCGCCTGTCATAATTATATCCTCCCATTTAATATATGGTACTGATTTTCAGAGGCTGAACATCAGTAAAAACTTTTATTCAAAAATATTACTAAATAATTATACCATATTTAATTAAATAATGCAAGTAATTTTGACACTTTTAGATAAAATAGACACAAGCAATTACGTTTTCGACAATTTTCAACAGCGTATTTTGTAGCAATTAACTATAAATTCGGGAAAAATTTCTCAGCAAACCAAACATTTTCCGCAGTGAAACTCATGCCGTTCAGATAGGCTAGCATGCCTGAATCGCCGGAAAAATCAAAGGTGAGCTTGTACGAATAAAGCGCCTGTGTCTTTATATTGTATGCTCTGTTCACTTTGTTTATACCGTACTTACCGTCTCCCAGCAGTGGAAATCCCTCGTATGCGAGGTGCGCTCTTATCTGGTGAGTTCGCCCTGTAATTAAATCAACTTCCAACAGAGCAAGATCTTCTGTTTTGTTTTCGGCAAGAACTCTGTAGCGGGTTATCATTGTTTTGTTATCAGGAGTTTTTCTGGCGGAAATCTTAACGGTCTTTGTTTGTTCATTGCGTTGGTGAAAGGCTTTCAGCTCAGCGGACTTTTTCTGCGGTATTCCTACCGTTACGCAGAGATAAAGCTTATGCATTTCTCTGTCCCTGACTTTTTGGTTGAGTATTCTGAGACTTTCGGCATTTTTAGCGCAGATGACTATTCCGCCCGTATTTCTGTCGATTCTGTTACAGAGGGCAGGCGTAAAGGACTTTTCCACAGCAGGATCATATTCTCCCTTATCGTAAAGGTAGTGCTGAATGCGGTTTATAAGCGTGTCTGAGTTCCCGCTTTCATCATCGTGGACGACAAGTCCGCATTTTTTATCACATAGGATAATGTTTTCGTCCTCGTACACAATATTAAGAGAAGTAGGAGCAGACAGAAAAGCAGGTCTGTCTGAAATATCCTCAAAAAACTCGTCGTTGATATACAGCTGCATAACGTCCCCCGCATTAAGGCGCGTTGAAATTTCGCAGCGTTTACCGTTGACCTTTATACGTTTGAGTCGAATGTATTTATAAAGCAGATTTTTAGGCAGCTTTGGCACAGCCTTTGTAAGAAACTTGTCAACGCGCTGATTTGCGTCGTTACGGTTTATTATAAATTCTTTCATTACGGATATTCCCCACTATTTATTCATCAAACAGTCCGTTTTCAAGTCTGCAAACGGTGTGGGGACTCACAAACATAGGGAATTTTCCCGTTAGTTCGATAGTCTGACCGTTTATCATTCCTGTATGTATGGAAATATGTCTGAATTGCATTAATACAAGCTCAAGACGTGTGAATTTGCAGTCCTGCGGATATTCATACAGCATATCGTCCGTCAGAGTGTCCAAATAAGCAAATGTCTTATCTCTTACCTTATGCAGATAGTCCAGAAGCTGTTGGTCGCTGAGTGTAATATCGCAGGGATTGTCGGGGTTATCCATACCCTTTTGATGAAATTCAGGCTCGTTGTAAACAAAGGGATTGAAAAACCATTTGTCCGCCGAATGAATGGTATGATAAACATATCTCCAAGCGGGAGAGCCGCATACAAGGGCGTTCCTGTCATAGGTCTTTACCGCCGTTTCAAGGTTTATAAAGTTTGCAGAGACCTGCTTTTTTATCATTTCGCAATGTTTTCGCATATTTACAGCTCCTTTGTATAATTTTTTATAGGTTCAGCATTTGGATATAACTCAGTATTTTATCAAATTGACCGACATAATTATTTATCTCGCCGATCGTCAACAGCGCCTGCTGTGTTCCAAGTTCCTGTTCCTCTTTATCGGTACATTCAATTCCGAGGGAACGTTTCAAATTGTATTCAAGCCAGCCCAGCTTTGGGGAAAGTCCGAGATACAGAACATTTTCCCAGTCGGGACAGCTTAGCTTTCTTATGCTTGTTTACGCCTTTTCAAAAGCCGAAAAACGTTGGATATCCACAGACATATCGTCATTCTGCGACCAGTACAAAGCAGTTTCAAGAAAATCCTGACAGGGGTTCATATATGAGGTGGACTCCCAGTCGATTATTATGGGCTCTCCGTTCTGCCACAAAACATTTTTGCAGTCCATATCGCCGTGACAGATCATTTCGCCGCCGAACATTTCGGATTTCGCTTTATTCATTTTTTCTGTGAGGTTTTTAAGCTTATCAAGATCTTCATTCATCAGTTCCGACCAGACGGCGTTGTTTTCCGCTCCTTTTTCGGCGAGAGCAGACCAGTCAAAAGCTGACGGCTCACAGGTGTTATCATTAATTATATTTAGATTGGAAAAATCAGTACTGTGTATTTTTGCAGCCGCAAGACCTATCTTATAGGCATGCTCGGGAGCTATCTCATTCTGTTTAAGCATTGTACCCTCGGCAAAATCAAATATCATACAGTAATGCCCGCTGACTTCCTGAATAAATTTTCCGTTGTAAATATTTGAACAGCTTATGTCTATAAAATCCGAAAGTCTGTGAGCGATTTTTTCGGATATGATAAAATTTGACATCGCCTTTTCTCTTTTCATTATTTCAGGGTTCAGTACCTTGACTGCATAATGTCCCGAGGAGGTTTTAACATCATACATTTTATGGAGCAAGCCGCCGCTGATGCGTTTTGGTTCGGCGGTCATAGGTTCAAGACCGCAGCTGCTGAACAGGAGTTCAAATTCTTGCTTGTTCATCTATTCAACAAGACCTTTCATAATTCTTTTTTCAAGTGATTTTCTGTCAAAATCCTTGTCCATAACCATAGGCATATCATCTGAACTGTCGTAAAGCTCGTCTATTCGCTCGATTTGACAATAGTCTCTGATACTTATTATCAAGCTGTTGGACATACAGAACATTTCAGTCAGCCTGTCAATATCACCGCCGATATTTTCTTTTCTGTCCTGTTCGTCACAATATTCAAGCGCAAAGGAAATTGCCGCATACAAATTATTTTCGACCCATTTTAAGGGTAAACGTCTTACAAGCTTGCGTCCCTGTTCAATGTAATACATATTCTGTGCCTGACAGCATTGTGAAATGATTTCCTGTAAGATACGCATGCTTTCGTAAACAGGAAACCTATCAATATGCTCCAGATCTTCAAAGCCGTTTTCGTGAATATCGTTTATTCTGTCTTGTAATCCGTCAATCTTTTGTTTTCCATAATATTGGATAGAGTATTTCATTTCAATAACGTCATTACATATATCAGCAATTTTACGCATTTCCTTGTTCGGATATTCACAGGAATAATGATTCGCCGACATAAAGTCGAGCGCCTGATTTATTCTTTTTCTGTACCCGTCAAACTGTTTCGACGGATCTTCGGTAAGCTGTAAGTTTCCCCAGTCGTATGACTTAGCAAGATCGATACGCTCCTGCATTTGAGAAAGAAAGCTATCGAAAAATTCCTTAATATCCTTTACAAAATCAGACCAGAGAAATTCAGCCTGTCCGCTTTCTGAGGTATAGGCGTCGTCGTTTTCCCAACAGATAAGCAGCTTGTCTCCGCAGCGGTAAAAGTAAATATAAAGCATATTTTTTAAGTGACCATGGTCGATTATCCTCTGTCCGCTGAGAAAATATCTGATATCATCAGCTTGGTCAATGCATTCCTGCCAATACTTTACCGTTTGTTCTGTTTTACCCATGACAGGCGTAGTTCCGTCTATGCAGTTTTCATAGTCCATTATAAAATCTTCAATGGCATTAAAGATATCCATGCTGTTATTTTTCATAAGCCTGTAAAGTCTCGGCGAAACAGAAACGCTGATAAATTCAGCAATGGAAAGAAAATCGTCTATAAAACGTTCAAGATAGTAGTCGTTGACATATTTCGGATTTTTATATTTAAGCAGTTCTGTATTTCCGACTGTATAAGTGTAAATACTGTCAGTAAGGGCGAAATAATGTACATCGTTTCCGAATGGTACAATATCGCTGAACGGTTTTAATTGGAAATTTATTTTAAACGCCATAATTAGAGCCTGTTGACACTAACGATAAAATGTGATATAATATTAACATGAATATT
>CAYNPW010000083.1:0-6993 GCA_964399215.1 uncultured Ruminococcus sp.
TTCATATTTTTATTATACCATACTTGTCAAGGTTTTGAAAATTGATTTGCGTGCATAGCACTTTTGAATGAAAATCATAAGTGCTATGGCGAAAACTCCTTTATGAGCGCCTGTCTTTACCTGCAGGATTTTTGCATTATATGTTGTTATTCAGCCGAAGTAACGGGAGCGGAGAAGAACGTGTTCCAAGCGTAGCCCTGAGTGCCGTTATATTCTACATAATACCAACCGTTTTCATTTCTGAAATATTTACATTCCGCACCTGCGGGGATTGTAAGCAGATTTTCTGAGCTTGAGGTTGGCTGCGGGTGGAGATATACTGCGCTTATACAGTTGACCGTACCCTGCTGATCCTCGTCACCCTCATCGTCGTCATAAGGATTGTCGTCTTCATCCTCATCTTTGGTAGTTTTCTTGGTAGTGGTAGTTTCTGTAGGTGTCTCTGTAGTAGTGGTCAAAGGCGGAATATACTCGGTAGAAGTTATTGTGCCCGTCTTTTTAGGTTCAGTATTATCGTTTATAAACAGGCTTTTGGCAAATATCATTATGACAATAATAACTACAAGCAAAGTGAGCATAATTGCAATAATTCCCTTTACTGTGGAGCTTAAACCGTTGTTCGCCTTAGCTTGTACCTCGTCATGCTGTCTGACCTGTCTGTTTTGATTGTATCTGCTGTCCGGCATTACTTTTGTCTTCCTTTCTGAATAATTTGCGAAAATTCTAATAATAACACCATTATTATTATACTCTCATACCGGGTATAAGTCAATTAAAATTCGGTTACGATTTACATTTCTTTGTATAACATTCTGTAACTCTCTGCAAAATAAACACTGAAAACGTTTTTTATTTTTTTGAAATTGTGGAAAAGTGAAAAATTAGAAAAAAAGCTGTCAAAATGCTTTTATTTCATTATATTATATGCTATAATAATAAAAAATATGAGAATATTAAGGAGCTGTTTTTATGAATATAGCTGTTGCACAATCAGGCGGACCTACCTGTGCTATCAATGCGTCGCTGGTAGGAGTTTTCAGGGAGGCGCTAAAAACTCCTGAGATAGACGCTGTTTTCGGTTCAATAAACGGTATCGAGGGGATTATTAACGACAAGCTTATGGATCTAAAGCTTATTATCAAAAGCAACGAGGATATGGAGCTTCTGAGACAAACTCCTTCAACGGTTCTCGGATCTTGCAGGTATAAGCTGCCGTCTGTGGACGAGGGCTGTAAAACCTATGAGAAAATTCTTAATTGTTTTGAAAAACACAGGATCGAGGCGTTTTTCTATATTGGCGGAAATGATTCTATGGATACCGTTGCAAAGCTATCCGATTATCTTAAAAGCGTCAATTCAAGGATAAGGGTCATCGGTATTCCAAAGACTATTGACAACGATCTGCCTGTTACCGATCATACTCCGGGATTTGGCTCTGCGGCAAAGTATGTGGCGGCTACCGTTCAGGAGATCATAAGAGACAGTTCGGTTTATTCGATCGAATCCGTTACTATTGTTGAGATCATGGGCAGGCACGCAGGCTGGCTGACGGCGTCCACATGTGTCCTGAGAGCAAACGACGAGATCGCTCCTCATCTTATATATCTTCCCGAAAGTGATTTTTCATCGGAGAAATTTCTTGAAGACATCAGGATTCAGCGTGCTAAGCACAAGGCTGTTATCGTAGTAGTCTCTGAGGGAGTAAAGCTTGCAGGGGAGAGGAGCAAGCCTGTTATGGTTGACAACTTCGGTCACGAATATCTGTCGGGAATAGGTAAGACGCTTGAACAGCTTGTCAAGGATAACATAGGCTGTAAAGTCCGCTCTATCGAGCTTAACGTTATGCAGAGATGTTCTTCCCACATCTGTTCAAAGACCGATATAGACGAGGCGGAGGAGATCGGCTCGGAGGGCGTAAAGGCTGCGCTCAGAGGTGTTACAGGTCATATGATGTGCTACAAGCGTATCAGCGATATACCCTATGTTATTACTATTGACAGTATAGACGCACATAAAACGGCAAATAAGGAAAAATTTTTCCCGAAAGAGTGGATCAGTCAACAGCAGAACGATGTTTTACCAGAAGCTGTAAAATACTTTCTGCCGCTTATTCAGGGCGATGTGAAGATCAGAATGAGAAACGGTATGCCTGTGCATTTTAAACTTAAATAAATTGTCTGTAAAAATAAAAAAGAGTACAGTCAGAAAATTTCTCTGCTGTACTCTTTTTCTGTAAATTTTACTTTGTCATTTCGTCCGCAAGTTCTTCAAGCGCCTTTTCGGATACTTCGTTGAGTACCGATTTGATAGTTACCATAGGTTCTGCGAGTGTAATGTTCTTAAATCCCTCAACATAGGACCTCATGACCTTTCCCGCTGTGGGAGCCCAAGTGCCGTTTTCCACAATGCCTACCTTGCGGTTCTGATAATTTTTTGATTTCAGATGAGAGAGGAAATCCTCCATGACAGGGAAAACGCCTGCGTCATAGGAAGATGCCATAATTACCATTCTGTCATATCTGAATGCGTCTTCAATGATTTTTGACATATCTTCCCGTGACAAGTCTCTGACAATAACATTTTCCGCGCCCCTAGCTGACAGCATTTCTCTCAGCCTATGAGCTGCCCTGCCTGTGTTTCCGTGAATTGAAGCATAAGCTACAAGCACACCCTTGTCCTCCGGCTGATAACTTGACCATGTATTATAAAGTCCGATATAATAACTGAGATTCTCTTTAAGAACAGGTCCGTGAAGCGGTAAGATCATGCTAATGTCGAGAGCAGACGCTTTTTTCAGCAATGCCTGAACCTGTACGCCGTACTTGCCCACAATATTAAAATAATATCGTCTTGCTTCGTCAGCCCAATCCTCATTTGTATCAAGCGTACCGAACTTTCCGAAACCGTCCGCTGAGAACAATATCTTCTCACTTGTCTCATAAGTAACCATGACTTCCGGCCAATGAACCATAGGAGCCATTACAAATTTAAGCGTATGAACTCCCAGAGAAAGCACATCTCCCTCTTTTACAGTCACAGAGCGGTTATCAAGACCGTCAATGCTGAAAAACTGTTTCATCATAGTGAAGGTTTTAGTATTACCTATGATTTTCATTTCAGGATACTTTTCTGCAAGTCTTGCAATATTTCCGGCATGGTCAGGCTCCATGTGCTGAACCACAAGATAGTCCGCATTTCTGCCGCCTAAAGCTTTTTCAAGATTTGCAAACCACTTATCAGTAACTCTGTTGTCCGCCGTATCCATAATGCATACCTTATCGTCAAGTATTACGTATGAATTATAGGAAACTCCGTTGGGAACTGAATACTGACTTTCAAAAAGGTCAATGTCCTTGTCGTCAGCGCCGATATAAATAATGCTGTCAGAAATTTTTACATCTGCCATTTTTGTTACCTCCGATTATACGAAATTAGTACATTTTAATTTTACCACATTTCACCGTACTTGTCAATGATCCGCAGAACCTTTTACCTTGGATTTCCTGATTTTCTTAGCTGTAAGCTCAAAGCTCATATCCAGTAAAGCGCAAACTTTGTTCATTTCGAGACTTCCGTCAAGCAGCACGGTTATCCAGTAGTTTTTATTCATATGATATGCAGGAAAAATCCCGTCATCTTTCACCAGCGAGCCTATCATAAGGGGATCGCATTTTAAATTTATCACATCAATAATCTTATCGACCTCAAGACCGATTTTATCGGACGAAATGTCCATAATAGCTCCATACCATTTTTTGTTGTCGCTGTGTCTCAGTATGGCATAATTCGGACTGTCCGACCACGGATGATCGGGATTTGTAGAATAGGTGTCCAGTGCATATTTAAGAATACTCTCTCTTGTAGCTTTCCCCATTTTAGCTCAGCCTTTCAAAAAACTTTTCAATTTCGTTCAAATTATGAACCGTAAAATCCTGACCGTGATCCGCTTTGCTGTTTTTTCTGTCGATAAGTACCGATTTACAGCCGAAACGCTTAGCGGTTTCAATGTCCTTTGGCTCATCGCCTACGAACAAAATATCTTGTGTGCCTGCAATAAAATGGTTTGCTATATCTTCAAGTCCTTTGGGATTGGGCTTTCTGTATCCACAGGACAGCGATGACACATATAGATCAAAATATGGCATAAGATTCCGAAAATAACTCTTATGCATTTCGTCGGGCATTGCAGAGGCAACATCGGTGAAAGCAGCAATTTTTATTCCATTGGATTTAAGTTTTTTAAGAACCTTCTCAGTCTCTGGATATGTATACGGCGTAAGATCAAAAGCGAGCCAGAATTCTCGTATTATGTCGGATAAAGCGAATTCAAAATTCCAGTGGGCAGTAACGTCATTGAAAATTTGTTCGGGAGAATAGTCGATTTCACGGTAATTAATGCGGGGATTGTATGATCGCAGAATCAAATCAGACTTCTTAATGTCACTGTCATTCAGCGGCAGAGATAGTTTTTCTTTTATATTCCGAAATGCGTTTTCGTAGAAGTCAAGCCAGCAGTAAGGCATATCCTTATATTCCATAAGAGTACCGCCTATATCGAATGCGGCTATAGTATGTTGCATAAAATTACCTCCATAATAAAATCTAAACCAATTATAGCACTATCTCCAAGGAATGTCAATCACACGCCGAGGGACAAAAGCATAGAATAGAGCAGTGAGACAAAATTAAAATTTAAGGAGTGAATATATTGGATAAACTTGAGAATGCCTTGCTTGGTAAAATTTTTTCAGACAAGGCAGATGAGGATTCAGGGGAGTGTCCCATGCCAATGGGTATTTTTCCGAAAAATACTCCCGTTGCAATGGCATATGTTCCGTATCAGCAATGGGAAACTCCATATGAGGCAGAGGTAGGTTTATCTCGGGGAACGATTTTCCCAAGCCTTGATAAGCCATTTATAGGAGAGGAGGCTGTTAACAGTGCCTATACTAAATGATAAACAGAAGCTGCTGCGTAAGCTTATGGCGTGCAGCTTTACTCTGACAGAGGCTAATCTGTATCTGGACAGTCACCCTACCTGCAAAATGGGTCTGGAGTATTTCAGAAAGCACAGGGATGAATACGAAAAGCTGGAGGCAGAGTATGTTTCCAAATACGGACCGATCATAGCCAGACAATCAGAGGGTGAAAAAAAGTGGGAATGGGTAAAATCTCCGTTCCCATGGGAAAGAGGAAAACACATATAACCTTACGTATTTACAAGGATATATCTAATTTTTACACGTTTTTTACACGATAAATAGTTATAATAAAATGCCATCAAGTATTTTGGTGGCTCTGTCTTGTTCGCTGGGGTACAGATGCGCATAGGTTTTTAACGTGGTGGATGTGTCCGAGTGCCCTAACCGTCTGGCTACCTCTTGAATGTTGATACCCTCCTGAATCAGCAGGCTTGCGTTGGAATGCCTGAAATCGTGTAATCGGATGCGTTTCAGCTTAGCCAACTGCGCAATATCATTATTAAAATCACGAACTGCACTATCGCGGATCGGACGAGCTCCGCCGCAGATATAGCCGTCGGGAGAATACACGCCAATGCCGCTCAAGCGGTCCTTGTGACAGTCTAATACGTTTTGTAAAGTTTTTGGAATGGATATGTTTCTGACGGAGCTTGCATTTTTCGGGGGAGTTATTACATCTCCGCCCTTTAATTTCTGCGTCAGAGATTTTGTTACGGAAATTTCTCCGTCTTGCAAGTCATTCCATGTCAAAGCGTAAATTTCCCCTTTACGCATACCTGTGAAAAATGCTATGCACATAAATACATAGAAGTTCCATACATAAGGCTCGGCGGTTTCACAATATTCCTTTGCGCATTTTATGTACTGCCTAAACTCGTCGACAGTGTAAAAATCCATTTTTTTAGGCGGTTCTAAAGGAGCTTGAAAGTTTCCCACCTTGTCTAACGGATTTGCGGAAAGGTATCCCATTTTTACCGCAAAATTCAATACCGCGTGAAATTTTTTAAAAATAGCTTTTTTAGTTCCGAAAGTAAAATCGTCAGAATTTATTTCATTTTTCCATTTTTGTAAAACGGGCGGAGTAAGCTTGTCGAGCCGAACCTCCCCCAGATAGGATAAAACGTGGGCGGACACAAGCTGAACGGAGCAACTAAAAGTGCTTTGTCTGATTTCGTGGATCTTAGCAGCTTTATATTCTTCAAACAAAGCCCGCACCGTTAATTTCTGCGCCGGCTTTTGCTCTTTTACGGAAAATGCAAGCTCACGCTCAAGCTGTTTAGCTTCGTCATTGCCGTATGCTACCCGATCAATTTGTTTAGGTTTGCCCAAAATATCGGTATAGTTTATCCGAACGCGGTACTTTTGCTTACCGTCACGCTTACCGTCCATTTTGTAGATAGGCATAATATTTTCCTCCTGTTATTGACATATTCAATTATATGTGTTACAATAAAAGGGCAGAATTCGCCCTTTGTGATGATTGGGTCGGTTCGGTTGCCTCTGAGTGCTGGTAACGCTCAGGGGCGTTTTTATTTTATTAGTCTTCAGGTATGTCAAATTGTGTCCAATCTATTTCAATAATGTGCTTTGGATTAGTTTCACAGACAAAAAACAGTGGTTCTTCTTGTATATTCCTTTTTAACATATATGCTACAAAGCTAGTTTTATCAAAATTTAGGCTCTGTTCATAATTGATGTTTTCTAATTTACAACTCATCATTGATTTTCTATTTTTACAGTATGGACACTTTGTTTTAGCTACCTTAAACAATTTCCCTTTAGTATTGTTCAAATATATATTACCGTTAGTATAAGCATATCCTTTTTGGGATAAACTTTTAAAAAAATTATTATGTTTATTAAAATCTATAATAAAGATAAAAGTAAGTATAGCGAATATCATTAAAATTATTATCGGTATAAAATTACCCTCAGTAGAAAAGGTAACCGAAAATGAGATTATACTCGCAACTGCAGAAAGAAAGGTTGCTATTTGAAAGAATTTTTTTGA
>CAYNPW010000083.1:7003-9659 GCA_964399215.1 uncultured Ruminococcus sp.
TAACTATTTTATCCTTTTCCTGAATAGAAACAGGAATAAATTTAGCATGGTTGTAGATTGAATCATAAATCTCATTTGATGAGTTATAATTATTTAGTTCTACGTTGAAATCTCCATTTCCATTATAAATAATACCCTTATTACCATAATAGTTATCTTGCATTATTATTCTCCTTAATGATTTTTCATCCTATTGAACTTTCATCTTGTGAAATTTCTGCATAAACTACATTAATTTTCGGTAGTTTTGTATTTGCTCCCCCAATAGTCTGTCCCTCGAAAAAACCAATGCTTTCGCCCCAGACGGTAACTATATCGCCCTCTAACAAACGAGTTCCCGAAAAAGTGATAACTATACAATCAAAATTGTCATTGACACTCAGACGATATACATTATCTGAAACTTCTTGAACGATTTCACCTGAAAAAGTGAAGTATTGTCCGCTCATTGCAGTATTATCTCTTGCGATTTCATCATAAGCAATTTGTTTACACATAGACTTATATTCTTTTTCTGTATACTGCTGTGCGTTTTGCTGGACCTTATTATTTTCTTTAGCTTTATTGTAACCTGAACTAAAAGCAGGGAAAATTTTAATAAAGACAAATACTAAAATTGCTATGAATATTATTACACCTAAACAACCGCTTACAGACATACCTAATTTACTTTGGCAATTTGGGCAGACGATAGCTTTCTTACTGATCTCAGTTCTGCATTTTGGACACAGCCTTGTAGGTTCTTTTTTCTTGTTGTAATTACTATTTGATTGATGCTGTGAATTTGTTGTTTGACTTAAATCATTTTTATATGTAGTATTAGGATCGAAATTTGAGACAGTATAACCTTCTTGTGGAATAAACGAAACACTATCCTCATCTGACTTCTCTTTTAACTGTTTGTTGATTTTCTCTGTTTTATCTTCAAGTTTAGCAAGTTTCCAAAAAAATATAAATCCAATAATACAAATAATAATTACGGGAACGGTCGTTGGCAGGCTAAAAATACAGATAATTGAGATTATTATGCATAAAGCACAAAGAGTTGCAAAAATTACTCTTTTCATATTTTCCCTCCTTATCGCACCAATCGACAAATATAAATCTTTTACAAATAACATTTACAAAATCTGTCGAATATGCTATAATTTATTTGTCAGCACAGGAGGTTTTCTTGTGTGCCCCGTCGGTATTAGCGGTACCGGCGGTTTTTTTGCACTCTATACTGCTCCTTGATAATACCCGTAAAATTCGCAGGCTTTTTTCATAAAATCCTCAGTCACGTCAAACCGCTCCGCAAGCTCCCAGATCTCAATAATGCCATTTTCAAACGCCTCTATCAGCTCGTCCTCAGGGACGAGTTTTTTTATTGCCCATTTGTTGGCGCGGTATTCGTGCCTTGAAATTACATCAAATCTTGAATACCTGTTGTAAAACGAACCTGTCATACAATGTCCCATTTCGTGAGCCATATAGACCGTCTTTTCTGCCTCTGTCATTTTTCTTCTGTCAATGCCTATGTAACAATTACCGTCTAAAGTCATGTGTGACATAGATCCGCATTCGGGACAGTTGGTTGTCATAACTGTGATGTCTTCTTTGTTGGCAATTCGTCCGAGTTCATCAATCTTTTTCATTGACAGTCTCCTTATTTCCTTTCTTGGCTTCCTCCCTCAGCTTTACCATTGCGGCAAATTGTTTTACCTCTTCATACATAGCGTCGGTTATGCCTTCCGAACCGTTGAAAAGTGCAAATTTAATATCGTCGTCAATATTATTGCTGACGGGTTCTGAGATTTCTTTTGAACCTGATATTAAATAGTCGACCGTTACATCAAAGTAGTCGGCTATTTTTATAAGAGCTTTTTGTGATAATGTTGAACTTCTTCCGGCTTTTAAATCTGTAAGAGAACCTCTGCTTGCGCCTGTTTCCTTGCACATAGTAGTTATGTTTATACCATTATCTTTACAAAGGTTTTCAATTCTGTTGTACAATTCAGACATAATTACACCTCGAAAATTGTGCAACCGTACAATTTTACGGAAAATCGTAAAATCCTATTGACAATTACGGCAAAACGTAATATAATACAAACATAGGCAGTACGGAATGACGTAATACTTTTACTTGACAATTATATTGTATTACATTTTTCCGTAAATGTCAACACATATATAACGTTTGTTATTAAATATACTGTAAAGGAGGTGTTAATTATTAGTGAACGAAAGAGGCAGTTAACTGAATACGGAATGAAAATTAAGTTTCGCTTGTTGAAGCTGAACAGGACTCAGAATTGGCTTATTGAGGAAGTGAGAAAAATACTTCCTAACAGGTATCTTGACACTTCTAATCTCTACAAGATAATGACAGGCGAAATAAATTCTAAAGATATTCAGTCGGCTATCAATCAGGTACTTGACATTAATTATACTCATAATTCCGAAAATGTCAATAGCTAAGTGTACAATAAAATGTACAGATTTATAAGGAGGTCAAAAATGAAAACCTACAAAGTAACAACGCTCACAGATTACGGACGCAAGTTCGTAAGAACCGTAACCGCCAAAAATTGGGAAGAGGCAATAGAAAAACTGCGTCCTCAAATGGCATGGAACGAAATCCCCGCATTTGTGGAGGAGGTGTAAAACCGCA
>CAYNPW010000084.1:0-9634 GCA_964399215.1 uncultured Ruminococcus sp.
TGAATGTTGTTCTCAAAAAGATAGAAGAACCGTCATCTTCAGAGACTTCATCAGAAACGTCTTCCTCTGAAGTGTCCTCGTCTGAAGCATCCTCGTCTGAGGTATCGTCATCTGAGGTCGCTTCCTCTGATGATACTTCGTCGGTAACAGACAGCGAGACATCTTCTTCGTTATCTTCCGCTTCGTCTTCAAGCAGCAAGGCTGCCAATACCGGTAACACTGCTAACCCTTCAACAGGTGCGGCAGCAGGTTTTGCAGGCATGGCTCTGATCGCAGGCGCGGCAGTTGTTGTCAGCAAGAAAAACCGTAAATAATTGATATAAAATTAGCTGTTGCACGAAGATATTTCGCTGCAACAGCTTTTTGTGTTTTTATTATTTGTGATACTTGGAATTGTTGGATATTTGAAATCCCCTGTAGATCTGCTCCAGAAGCACTACTCTTGCAAGCTGGTGCGGGAAAGTCATTTTGGACATTGACAGTTTAAAATCACATTTTTTCTTTACCGTCTCTGTAATTCCAAAGGACGAACCTATAATGAAATTTACAGTGGAGTATCCGCGGATACCGCATTCTTCCATTTTAGCAGAAAGCTCCTCACTGGATATCTGCTTGCCCTCAATACACATTGCTATGTTATATACGCCGTTTGCGTCGATATATTTAGTCATAGCCATTCCTTCATTTTCAAGAGCTGAAAGTATTTCCTTTTCCGACGGACTATCCGGCAGCCTGCACTCATTTAACTCTACTATCTCAAGCTTACAGAAAGCTGAGAGACGTTTTGAATATTCGGAAACCGCGTCACGCCAGTATTTTTCTTTCAGCTTTCCTACTGTGATCAGATTTACTTTAATCAAAATGCCACCGCCAATCCTGCGCCCTCGGGCTTTGCTACATACAGTATATAATCCTTGTTACGTCTGAATTTTTCGAGAGCATTTACTGCGGACTGCTCGGCAGTTTGCGGCGTATTGTTATGACTGCTTAAGTGTCCCAGTATGAACCTGCATACGCCATTGTCCATAAGATCGCAGAGCTGCGCGCCGCAGTCGGCGTTGGAAAGATGTCCGTGATCGGAGGCGATACGCTTTTTCAACTCATACGGATAAGGACCGTTTTTCAGCATCACATCGTCGTAGTTTGATTCCAGAACAACCAGATCGCATTCCCTTAAAGTTTCGGATATCTCAGGCGTAACATATCCCAGATCGGTACATACGGCGCATACCTTTCCGTCGGACAGCGTGACCTTATATCCGCAGCTTGCGGGAGCGTCGTGAGGAGTTACAAAACTTTCGATCTGAAAATCTCCTAATGCTATTTTACTGTCGTCTGTTTCTCCGAAAGTGCATTGACTGCATACCTTATCGTTTTCCGTAAGTATCTGAAGATTAGTCCTTTGAGCATAAACAGGAAGCTTATACTTTTTGGTAAAAACTTTAAGTCCCTGAATATGATCGGAGTGAGTGTGAGTAACAAAAATTCCCTGCACAGCCTCCGGGGAAAGTCCGTTATCGTGGAGAGCGCTGCATATTTTCTTGCAGGAAACTCCCGCGTCAATAAGAATGCCGCCATGCTCGTCGCCTATGTATGTACAGTTTCCGCTGCTTGATGAAAAAAGCGGATAGATCCTAGCCATTTAATCGTCCTCCGTTGTTTTGCTGAAATATTCGTCAAGGTATTTTGCCACGC
This sequence comes from uncultured Ruminococcus sp., assembly GCA_964399215.1. GTDB lineage: Bacteria > Bacillota > Clostridia > Oscillospirales > Ruminococcaceae > Hominimerdicola. The sequence continues at coordinate 1,696 of CAYNPW010000084.1, forward strand.
CGTCCTCTGCATTTGAGGCTATCATACGATCACATTGTGAAAGTACAGTTTGATTTGCATTGCTTACAGCGATACTTATGTCGGAAGCCTCAAACATGGGCAGATCGTTGGTGTTGTCTCCGAACGCAGTTATCCTGTCAAAGCCGTATTTTTTACGCAGGTAATTTATTCCGTTGCGCTTGGACGCTTTGTGGGAGAAAATTTCCAGATACCACATATCTTCGCTGTAAACGTCGTCATAGTAGGTCATTGATATACCCTTGCAGTCCTTCAAAGAATTGTACAGAGGAGCTAGTCTGTCTTTTTCATCTATAAGTGTAAAATAAATCACATCGTATTGAACGCCGCAGAAATCGTCTGTCTGTTCAAAGGATTTATAATACTTTTGTCTGCGCTCGTTATAGAAGTTTTTCATTTGTATGTTTGCAAGCTGTTCGTAGTATGTCAGCATCTGATTTTCTGAGATAACATACATAAAAGCTGATAGTCCATATTTGCGTATTTCGGAAATTATATGCATCTTAATATCTTGATCAAGCTTGTTAACGACAACATATTTTCCTGCTTGAGTATCGTAGATCAGTACGCCGTTCATAAGAATTATGGGGTATTTCAAGCTAAGTCCCTTTAAGATTTTTCCGGTTGAAGCATATGTGCGGGCAGTCGCAACAGTAAAATGCATATCCTTTTCATTGATAAGCCTGTTCAGGGCGTTTCTGGTAAAATCGGAAAGCTCCGCTTTTGAATTTAAAAGTGTGCCGTCCAGATCGGAAATAAAAAAATCCATAAAACCTCCGCAGATATTGAAATTTTTATAATTTTGTGTTATACTAAAAACACGGATAAAACCGAATTTAAAAAGGAGGGATTTTCTATGAAATATGTTTGCGACATTTGCGGATACATTTACGATCCCGAAAACGGCGAGCCCGACGCAGGCGTTGCTGCCGGCACAGCTTGGGAAGATGTACCTGAGGATTTTGTTTGTCCTCTTTGCGGCGTAGGCAAGGATCAGTTTTCGCCGGTTGACTAACTTTGAGGCAATGCCTTAAAAAAGCAGTAATCGTTAGTTCGGTTACTGCTTTAATATTAGTACATGATCGTTATCAGCCGCTGAGCTGCACTTCGTCAATATCCGGCTTGATAACTCTTTTTATATCCGCTCCAAGAATTTTGAGCTTTTCATCTATTTTTTCATATCCTCTTTCAATGTAAAAAATATTGTCTATTTCAGTTACCCCTTCAGCGGCAAGTCCTGCTATTATCATAGCAGCCCCTGCTCTTAGGTCTGTCGCGGCAACAGGAGCGCCCTTTAGCTGACCTGTCCCTTGTATAACTGCAACCTTTCCGTCAACGGAAATATCCGCTCCCATTCGTCTGAGCTCGGCAACATATCTGAAACGGTTGTCAAAAATATCGTCTGTAACAATGCTTGTGCCCTCCGCCAATGTCAGCAGAGTAGAAAACTGCGGCTGCATATCGGTGGGAAAACCTGGATGCGGCATTGTTTTTAACGAAGTCTTTTGCAAAGGACCGTCAACCCAGACGTGTACGCTTTCGTCGCTTTCCTCAACATTTACGCCGCATTTCCTAAGCTTGGCGGAAATAGACTCCAAATGCTTGGGAATAACGTTAGCGATAACAACATCGCCCTTGGTTGCCGCAGCCGCGACCATATATGTTCCCGCCTCTATCTGATCGGGAATGGTAGCGTAGGTAACGCCTTTGAGATAATCTACGCCTCTGATTTTAATAACATCTGTACCTGCGCCTCTGATATCTGCGCCCATAGAATTAAGGAAATTCGCAAGATCAACGATATGAGGCTCCTTAGCCGCGTTTTCGATAACTGTCATACCTTTTGCCTTGACAGACGCAAATATAGCGTTCATTGTTGCTCCGACAGTTACAAAATCAAAATAAATCTGATTACCCACAAGAGTGTCAGCCCAGACATGATTTGCTCCGTTAACGATTTCGTCGTTAGCGCCCAGAGCCTTGAATGCTTTAAGATGCTGATCGATCGGTCTGTCCCCCAAGTTACAGCCGCCCGGCATAGGAACATACGCTTCATGGAAACGTCCGAGCAGAGTGCCGAGAAAATAAGATGACGCTCTCATAGTTCTTGCAAGATCGTCGGGAACCTCAGGTCTTGTGATACTCTTTGTATCAAAATAAATGGTATTTTTATCCTTAAGCTTAACAGTTGCGCCCATTTCCCTGAGAATTTTCATACACTTGGTAATGTCGCTTATCTCCGGAACATTTTCAAGTGTACAGGGTTCATCGCACAGAATAGTAGCAGCTACCAGTGCAACAGCCGCATTTTTAGCGCCGCTTATATTTACCGTACCTTTCAGAGGTTTTCCTCCGTTGATTACGAATTTCTCCAAATTTTAACACTCCTTACGGCGGCGTATAAATATATGTTTTCTGAAGCCGCCTGTTTAGTTTCCGCAGATGTGGCAGTATCATATGTTTCTGCGGACAATGTTCATAGACATTATATATGGATAACAGAAGACCGACATATCGGATAATATGTACAGAATGATGTTCAGTTCATTTTTTAACACTTAATTATTGTAACATATCCCGTCTGAAAAATCAATAGTTTATCAAATTTTTTTCTCTGAAGTGCAGATTTTTTTGGATTTTCGCGTGCAAAAATTACAAAACGAATACAATTTCCGAGAATGAAAAACCATTATGTAAGCGTTTTGTAACCCATTGCTGAGCGTACTGTCCAAATGATTACTCACCTGACGAAAATTTCGATGTACGTAGCATTGAAATTGTGCAATATTTAACACAAAAGAGGACTCGATATTCTTTATTAGCTTATTTTTCGGCAAATAAAAGAGAGAAAAAATAACTGCGGATTTCAAGCCTGCAATCGTTTTCGCCTGCTGTCGATTTTAGGTATTACCGATTATTTTGATCTGCATAGGTATGGTTAATATATCTAAAAAACGTTGTCTTTTTCTCTGCAATTTTTCTTTTATATAATGTGTCGAAACGGTGAAAAGTGGGCATTTCCCTTGCAATTATGTGAAATATGTGGTATAATTAATTGTTATTATGAGGCGTTGTGCCCTTTTATAGCTTACGCCTTTCGGGGAGGTCTTTTGTTTTGAGAATTCTCGGTATTGACCCCGGATATGCCATTGTGGGTTACGGGGTGGTAGATTATATCAGGGGACAGTGTGCTCTTGTGGGTTATGGAGCTGTCACGACTCCTGCGGGCATGGATTTTTCGGCAAGGCTCAAATCCATATATCTTGATATGACGCAAATTATAAAAAAATATCAGCCCGATGAAATGGGCATAGAAAAGCTGTTCTTCAACACCAATGAAAAGACTGCTATAGACGTGGCGCAGGCGAGGGGAGTGACCGTGCTTCCGGCTATTATGGAAGGTATTCCTATTTATGAGTATACGCCCTTACAGGTCAAGTGCTCTATCGTTGGTTACGGACGTGCTGAGAAAAAGCAGGTTCAGGAAATGACCAGAACTATGCTGAAGCTTCCGCATATTATCAAACCTGACGACACGGCGGACGCTGTTGCTATTGCAATTACTCATGCCCTTTCGGTCAACACACGAAGGGTGCTGGGAAAATTTGAACAGAGATAAATTTGAAAAGGTGATTTTATGATATATTCGGTAAGAGGAAAGCTCATACATACTGAAAATGAGCTTGCTGTCGTTGAATGCGGAGGAGTAGGTTATGCCTGCAAAACTACTTTTTACACACTGCAAAAAATTGCGGGCGGCGGAGAGGTAACGCTGTATACTTATCTTGCTGTAAGGGAGGACGCCGCCGATCTGTTCGGCTTTTCAACTCAGGAGGAGTTAAAGTGCTTTAAAATGCTTATAACCGTTTCAGGCGTTGGTCCAAAGGCGGCGATCTCAATTCTGTCATCAAATTCTCCCTCGCAGTTTGCTCTTGCCGTGGCTACGGGGGACTCAAAAAGTCTTACAAAGTGCAAGGGCATAGGAGCAAAAACCGCGCAGAGGATAGTCCTTGAGCTTAAGGATAAGATCGCAAAGGAAAATACCGTTTCAGTCAGAGGTACTGCAGACTTTGTTCCTGCTGTTCCTCAGGGAGGAGCGGTTGACGAGGCAGTTACAGCCCTTGTGGTACTTGGCTACACCGAGGGCGAGGCAATGCAGGTGGTTTCAAAGCTTGACCCGACGCTACCGGTAGAGGAGCTTATTAAAAAGGCTCTTATCGGATTGGCGAGATTTTAGGGAGTGATTAGATGATACCAAAACAGCGCAATATGTCGTCGATATACATTTCCAAAGGAAACAAAATGCTTTTGCTGTACCGTCAGGGCGGACGGGTAGTAAATAATGTCTGGATAGGCTCGGCGGGAGGTCATTTTGAGGAATGCGAGCTAAATAATGCTAAAGCCTGTGTTCTGAGGGAGCTTTATGAGGAGCTTTCCATTAACGAGGATCAGCTCGAAAATCTTAAGCTGAGATATATTACTCTTAGGCGTACAAAAAATGAGATCAGATTGAATTACTTTTTCTTTGCTGATCTGAAAGATAATATTGATGAAGCGTTTGTATCTAATGAGGGCGTTGCAGAATGGTTTGACTATTCTAAGCTAAAAGCTTTGGATATGTCATTCTCTTCAGGCTTTGTTGTCAGGCATTATCTTGATACAGGTATTAACAATGATATGATATACGGCGGTATTGCTGACGGAGAAAAAGTTGTATTTACTGCTTTACCGGAATTTTGATCATACGCCTATACACCGTGTTTTAATTATTTGAATATAATGGAAGGAGTGACTGATAAATGATTGAAGAGGGAGATTTCGACTTCGAGCGAATTGTTTCCCCTAAGGAAACCGAGCAGGAGACCACAGATGATTTTGAAGTCAGCCTCAGACCTAAAACGCTGGACGAATATATCGGTCAGGACAAGGTCAAGGAGAATATGAAGATATACATTCAGGCGGCGAAAAAACGAGGGGACAGTCTCGATCACGTTCTGCTGTACGGACCTCCGGGTCTGGGCAAGACCACGCTGTCGAATATTATTGCTCACGAAATGGGCGTTAATATCAGGACTACCACAGGTCCGACCATTGAAAAGCCGGGAGATCTGGCGGCGCTGCTTACAAATCTTGAAAAGGGCGACGTGCTTTTTATCGACGAGATACACAGACTTTCGAGGCAGGTCGAGGAGGTGCTGTATTCCGCAATGGAGGACTATGCGCTGGATATTATCATGGGAAAGGGTCCTGCGGCTCGTTCTATAAGAATAGAGCTTAATCGGTTCACGCTTATCGGAGCGACTACGCGTTCGGGACAGCTTTCCGCTCCGCTGAGAGACCGCTTCGGAGTTATTCAGCATTTGGAGCTTTATAGCATTGAACAGCTTGCGGACATTGTAGAGCGTTCCGCTGTGATCTTAGGCGTAGCGTGCGACAGAGAGGGCGCTGAGGAGATAGCCAAGCGTTCAAGAGGAACGCCGAGAATTGCAAACAGGTTCTTAAAGCGTGTTCGTGATTTTGCCGACGTTATCGGAGACGGCAGAGTTACGGCGGACATTGCAAAGATCGCTCTTAACCGTATGGAAGTCGACAATCTGGGACTTGATACTCTTGACAAGCGTTTGCTGTTAATGATAATCAAGGGATATAACGGCGGTCCTGTGGGTCTGAGTACTCTTGCGGCGGCAATAGGCGAGGAGGCTATAACTCTTGAGGACGTATGCGAGCCGTATCTTATGCAATTAGGCTTTTTGTCAAAAACTCCCCGCGGACGCTGTGCGACTCAGCTTGCCTACGATCACTTGGGTATTCTGAGAGACGGACAGACGCACTTTTGACAATGCACAATTATGGCGGTGCTTTTCATTCCGTGCTTTGAGCATTGCTGAATGGGTCTCAAATTGACAATTATTGTGTACGGTTATCTATGCATAGGAGTGTTGAAATTGGAATTTCAGATAGTTAAAATGACTTCCGATATGGCTGAGGACTTCGGTTATGTGGTATATACTGCATGGGGCGAGACATATCGCGGACTTATGCCCGATCGTGTACTTGACGGACGTTCTGAGGAGAAGTGGGCGGAAATGGCAAAAGCACGTCCTGAAAATAAATTTGCTGCCGTATGCGGCGGACGTATAGTCGGGATTCTGGGCTATCTGCCGCAGGCGAGGGATTTTGTTTCCGACAAGGACAGCGGAGAGATCGTTGCGCTGTATGTGCTTAAGGATTTCCATAGATACGGAATAGGCAGAGCGCTGATCGAAAAGGCTCTGGAGGCTATTGAACGTCCGAACGTAACGCTTTTTGTGCTCAAAGGCAACGATAATGCGATTGGCTTTTATAAGAAAATGGGCTTTGAGCTTACGGGAAGGGAAGTTTCCGAGAAGGTCAAAGGCGATAAGATAACCGAACTTGAAATGATTTTAAGGCGACAGCTATAGGTTTTCAGAGGCGACCTATAAAAAAATTGACATAAATGTAAGGAGAAATTTGATATGGGCAGATTATTCGGAACAGACGGCGCAAGAGGTGTTGCGATCACAGAGCTTACCTGCGAAACAGCTATGAAGATAGGCAGAGCGGCGGCGCTGGTGCTTACTAAGGAGACAAATCACAAGGCCAAAATAATTATCGGCAAGGATACAAGAATTTCGGGAGACATACTGGAGTCCGCTTTGATAGCGGGAATATGCTCCGTGGGCGCGGACGCTCATCTTCTGGGAGTTGTGCCTACTCCCGCAGTTGCAATGCTTGTTAAGAAGTACAATGCCGACGCAGGCGTGATGATCTCGGCTTCCCATAATTCTGTGGAATTCAACGGAATCAAGCTTTTCTCGGGCAGCGGCTTTAAGCTTTCCGATGAGATAGAAAACGAGATAGAGGAGCTTATTCTGGACAAACCCGAGGAAATGGACAAACAGCTTTGCGAGGGCTCGAAGGTAGGTCACATCTACTGCGAAAAGGACGCCGTGTGGGACTACATACGCTATGTTATGAAAACGGTGGACGTTGATCTCAAGGGTATAAAAGTTTGTCTTGACTGCGCCAACGGTTCCGCAAGCGTGTGCGCTCAGCGTATTTTTGAGGGACTTGGCGCAAAGTGCGTTATGCTCAACGACAAGCCCGACGGAACTAACATCAACGAAAACTGCGGCTCTACCCACATTGAGGGACTTAAAAAGGCGGTAGTCGAAAACAAGTGCAGTGTCGGTCTTGCCTTTGACGGCGATGCGGACAGATGTCTTGCGGTGGACGAAAACGGCGAGCTTATCGACGGCGATAAGTTGCTTGCCATATTCTCCAAGTTTATGAAAGCCGAGGGAACTCTTGCCAGCAACACCTGCGTAGTAACGGTAATGACAAATCTGGGATTTTTCAAATTCGCAAAGGCGAACGGAATTGTTGCGACTACCACAAAGGTAGGCGACAGATACGTCCTTGAGGAAATGCAGGCAGGCGGCTACAATATCGGCGGCGAGCAGTCAGGACATATTATTCTCCTTGACCATGCCAATACGGGAGACGGAGAGCTGACGGGTACAAAGCTTTTGTCCATAATGACAAAGACGGGCAAAAAGGCAAGTGAGCTTGCGGCTTGTATGGAATGCTATCCTCAGATACTGGTGAATGTAAAGATAACCTCCGACAAAAAGGGTATGTGGGAAAAGTGTAAGGAAGTCACCGACGCTATTAAAATGTACGAGGAAAAGCTTGGGGACGAGGGCAGGATATTAGTCCGCGAGTCGGGTACAGAGCCGCTTGTAAGAGTTATGATAGAGGGCAAGCGCACGGGAATTATCACCGAATACGCTTATAAGATCGCGGAGCTTATAGAGAAGATGTAACGATAAAAAGGGGAGGCATAAGTTTGAAACAAAAACCCAACCCAATCTCTAAAAAAGAGCATAGCGAAAAGACC
>CAYNPW010000085.1:0-9634 GCA_964399215.1 uncultured Ruminococcus sp.
TCCTGCAGCTTAAAGATAGCTCTCTCGTAAGGATTTCTCAATGAAGAAGCTCTGTTATCCAGATTAACTTCTATTGTGCAGTTTAGCTTACCCTGAGAGATTTTCAACGGAATTTCGGCGGCAGGAGTGGATATCAGCTTGATTGAACTCAGAACAATTTCTACTCCCGTGAACTCCCTGTCATTTGCGTTGACAGTACCCTCGACACTAACGAAAAATCCCTCTCTGAGACCCTCGATGCTGTCGGAGCATTTATCTGCGGAATACACTGTTTGGAATACGTTTCTCGCTGTTCTTACAAGAATAAACGAGATACTTCCCATTTTCTTGATCTTGTGAACACAGCCTGTAAACTGTACAGTCTTGCCCATATTGGACACAGCGTCGTCAATGGTAAATTCCTTTTTTAGCTTTTCAGTGCTTACCATAAGCATATCGCCGTCAGCGGCAGGCATATATTTTTCAGAATTTTCATATTTAGTCAGCTTTGATGTGTCAATAATTATATTTGTATTTTCGTCTTCGGCGGACTTCTGCTCGCATTCTCCTGCACAAAGAGTCTTAAGCTTGCTTTCAAGAACTTCCTTGATTATCTTGGGCGTAGCTATACCCTTGAGCGCCTTTGTACATTGCCCCATAATAAAGCCGAAAACCTTGGTTTCGCCGTTTTTGTACTGCTCTACCTGCGCAGAATTTGATTTAAGGATTTCATCAATTCCCGATTCTACCTTAGCTGTGTCAACTGTGATGATCATTCCCTTTGCCTTAGCAATATCCATAGGCTTTTTGCCTGTTTCAACCATTTCCCTGAAAATAGACTTAGCGTCGTTCTTTGAAACCTTTTCTGTGTCAGCCATTTCAACTAAAGCAGCAAAATCCTCTGCTGTAAAGGAAATATTATTTACATCAATTTCTCCCAGATTAACACGTCTCATAAACTCTCCGAGAATAAATACAGAAACACTTTTAGGACTGCTGTATACCTTAACAGCATCCTCAAAGAAATCGCAAATGACCTTGTTCTGAATAAGAATTTTAGCGTCAACCTCCGAAATGCCATACTGCTTTACATACTTATCAATTCGCTGATTTGGCATTTCAGGGAGCTTTGCTCTGATCTCATCAAGCTGTTCGTCAGTAAGGTTTACCTGAAGAATATCAGGCTCAGGGAAATAACGGTAATCGTTAGCGTTTTCTTTAGTACGCATTGATGTGGTCTTATCTCTGTTTGCGTTGTAACGTCTTGTTTCCTGAACTACTTTTTTGCCCGCCTCAAGAAGCAAAGCCTGTCTTTTTTCCTCATATTTGATAGCACGTCCCACAGACTTAATGGAGTTGATGTTCTTGATCTCAGCTCTTGTACCGAACTCTTTGGCATCCGGTCTCATCAAAGAGATGTTAACATCGCATCTCAGCGAGCCCTGCTCCATTTTACAATCGCATACTCCTGCATATTGGAGAAGTAAAGATATCTGTTCCACAAATGCCATAGCTTCCTCTGCAGAAGAAATATCAGGCTCTGTTACTATTTCGATCAGAGGAATGCCGCAGCGGTTATAGTCCGCCATAGAAATTCCGTTAAAATCGTCATGGACAAGCTTGCCTGCGTCTTCTTCAAGGTGAATATGGTTAATTCTGATATTTTTCTTCTTACCGTTTACCTCAATAGGCACATATCCGGGGCCGACAATAGGTCTGTAAAGCTGCGATATCTGGTATGCCTTAGGCAGATCGGGATAAAAATAGTTTTTTCTGTCAAATACGGAAAATTTGTTTATCTCGCAGTTAAGCGCATAACCCGCCTTTACCGCATATTCAACGGCAGTCTGATTTAAAACAGGCAGAGTACCGGGCATACCGGTACATACAGGACAGCAGCGCGTATTCTGATCTCCGCCAAACTCAGCGGAACAGGTGCAGAATATTTTAGATTTTGTTAACAGCTCGGCATGGATTTCAAGACCGATGACGGTTTTCCATTTTTCCATTGTCTTTTCCTCCTTTTAAAGCTTTGGTGCAACAGGGGTAAAGCCCTGCTCATAGGCGTCTGAAACCTGAAGAACAGTCTGCTCGTCAAATTTTCTGCCGATGATAGAAAGTCCTATAGGCATACCGTCTTTGTCATATCCGCATGGCGTTGAGACTGCAGGAAGTCCTGCAATATTAACAGTGACCGTACAAATATCAGCCTGATACATTTCTACGGGATCCGCAGTCTTTTCGGGACTGTACGCCACAGTCGGAGTGGTAGGCGTAAGGATAATGTCACACTTTTCAAAAATAGCGTTATATTCCTCCCTGATAAGCTGTCGGAGAGCAAGCGCTTTTCTGTAATAAGCGTCGTAATATCCGCTCGAAAGACAATAATTACCAAGAAGTATTCTTCTCTTTACCTCCTCGCCGAAGCCCTCTGAACGTGATTTTATGATAAGCTCCTCATAGCTGTCCGCCTTTGGCGTTCTGTGACCGTACTTGATACCGTCATATCTGGATAGATTTGACGCAGCCTCAGCGCAGGCAAGCAGATAGTAGCAAGGTACCGCATACTTAAGGGACGGCATAGAACATTCAACAAGCTCTGCACCCATTGCTTTATAATCATCAGCCGCCTTTAATACGGAATCTCTGACATCATTATCAATTCCTTCAGCAAAAAATTCCTTGGGTAGAGCAATTTTCATACCTTTTATCGTTTGTCCGATTTTTGATGTAAAATCAGGAACTTCTCGCTTAGAACTTGTACCGTCGTGAGGATCAAATCCGCAGATAGCATTAAGAATAAGTCCGCAGTCATAGGAATTTTTAGCGATAGGTCCGATCTGATCAAGAGATGACGCAAAAGCAACAAGACCGTATCTTGACACACGGCTGTAAGTAGGCTTAATACCCGTTACTCCGCAGAAAGCTGAAGGCTGTCTGATAGATCCGCCGGTATCGGAGCCTAATGCCGCAGGCGCCAGTCCAGCAGCGACAACAGCGGCGGATCCGCCCGAAGAACCTCCGGGAACGCAGTTGATATTATAAGGATTTTTAGTTTTCTTAAAAGCGGAGGTCTGAGTCGAACCACCCATAGCGAATTCATCCATGGAGGTCTTGCCCAACATAACAATATTCTGAGCATTAAGTTTTTCCATAACCGTCGCATTGTACGGAGGAACGAAATTTTCAAGTATTTTTGACGAACAGGTTGTTTTTACACCCTCTGTACATATATTATCCTTTACGGCAAGAGGAATACCCGTAAGAGCCTGAGCCTCTCCTCCGTCAATTACGGACTGAGCCTTTTCAGCCTGGGCAAGCGCGGCCTCCTCAGTTACGGTGATATAGCATTCAAGTCTGTCGTCATACTTCTTTATGTTCTCAAGATATGCTTTTGTCAGCTCGGAAGAAGAAATCTCCTTACTGTCCAGAGCTTTACGCATATCACTAAGTTTCATTGAAGAAATGTCCAAATTTCACACTACCCTTCTGTTAGAATTATTCAACTACTTTTGGTACAACAAAGCAGTTATTGGTATTTACGGCATTCTGAAGAACTTTGGCTGTCGGCATAGATGACGCAGCAGCGTCCTTTCTGATGTCACCCAAATAAACGTTGTGATTATCTTTTAAATCGTCATAAGTCACATTGATTTCTTTAATGGTATCCATAAGATCGATAATGTCAGTCATTTCAGTCGAAAACTTAGAAAGCTCGTCCTGTGAAAACTCAAGCTTACTCAGCTCGGCAAGATAATTTACCAAATTTGTATCCATAAAAATCCCTTACCTTTCTTAGTACTAAGAGTCTGTATTAACAAACCTTCCTGATAATACAAACTAACTCAATATAATATTATACAACATTTTACTGGTAATTGCAAGTGTTTTTCCGATGAAATCAAGATTTTTAATAAAATAGCCGAAAATCCACAGAAACCTATCGTTTCTGTGGATCAAGCGCCATTACTTATCGTTATTTATCCGAATACTTGTCCAGAATGTGAGTAAAATCAAAGGTTGAAAAATAATCAGCGGGAGTTTCCGCACGTCTGATAAGCTGAGTAGAGCCGTCCTCTTTCAAAAGTATTTCGGCTGAACGAAGCTTACCGTTATAATTGTAACCCATTGAAAATCCGTGAGCGCCCGTATCGTGAATACATAGAATATCTCCTATCTCAATCTCGGGAAGCATTCTGTCAATTGCAAATTTATCATTATTTTCACAAAGACCTCCGGTCACATCATACTTGTGGTCGCAGGGAGCATTTTCTTTACCAAGTACGGTAATATGATGATAAGCACCGTACATAGCAGGTCTCATAAGATTGCACGCGCAAGCGTCAACTCCTGCATATTCCTTATAGGTGTGCTTGTGATGAGTGCAGGTAGTAATAAGATGTCCGTAAGGAGCAAGCATATATCTTCCCAGTTCTGTAAATATAGAAACATCTCCAAGTCCCGCAGGAACAAGAATATCGTCAAAAGCCTTATGAACTCCCTCTCCTATCGCAAAAATATCGTTCTGAGGCTTGTCAGGCTCATAGGCAATCCCCACTCCGCCTGAAAGGTTTATAAATTTAAATTCAACACCTGTCTTTTCTTTAAGCTCAGCTGCAAGCTCAAAAAGAATTCTTGCAAGCTTAGGATAGTAAGCGTTGGAAACAGTATTAGACGCAAGGAACGCATGAATTCCAAAATACTTTGCTCCCTTTGACTTCAGTATCTTAAATCCTTCAATTATCTGTTCCTTAGTAAAACCATACTTAGCTTCTCCGGGATTATCCATTATCTGTGTTTCAATAGAAAAATGCCCGCCCGGATTAAAACGGCAGCAGATAGTCTCGGGAATACCGCACAAACTGTCCAGATACTCTATGTGCGTAAAATCGTCAAGGTTGATATAAGCGCCTAATTCTCTGGCTTTAAGAAAATCTTCCTTTGGAGTTACATTGGACGAAAACATAATATCGCTTCCGCTGAAACCGCAGCATTCGCTCATCATAAGCTCTGTAAGAGATGAACAGTCAACACCGCAGCCCTCCTCCTTGAGGATTTTAAGGATATAGGGATTAGGCGTTGCTTTGACGGCAAAATATTCTTTATAACCCTTATTCCAGCTAAATGCCTTGTAAAGATTTCTTGCGTTTTCTCTTATTCCTTTTTCGTCGTAAATATGAAACGGCGTGGGATATTTCTTGATAATAGCCTCTGCCTGCTCCTTAGTGATAAATGGTTTCTTCATTGATTGATCAATCCTTTACTAAAAAATCTTAGCTGAAAAATTCATAAACGAATTAACATCGTTGAATATTAATATCATACCATTTTTATCGAAAATAGTCAAGCAAGTTCATAGATTTTTTGTATTTATATAAATAAATTGTACTTTTTGCTGTATTAATGGTAATTATTCAAAATAAATGCGACTAAAAGACACAAAAATACAGTGCGGCATTATTTATTAGCCGTAATGTTACTGTTTTTAGTGAAAATTAACATAATTACTTACAGGTACTTGAAATCCGAGTAAATATGGTGTATAATAATTACATATTTATTTTTATATGAATGGAATGTTTTTATGAAAAAAGTTGCATTTGAAATAAGCAGTAATGCTGAAAAAATAATAGCCGCTGCTACTGTATCAGTTGTAATGGCAATAATATTTGACGGCAAAAAGAAAAAAAACAGAAGCGGAAAAAACAAGTCTCAAAGTTTCCCTGATCGAATTATAAAAAATTACAGAATTACTGACAGTATTCTTTCCAAAACCATTGCCAAAAATGCTGTTAAACATTCCGTTTCAGATAGTGACGAATACAGAACAAAGCTCCGTGATTTAAAAATTGAGGATGCTATCCCCTTTGATTTGCAGGTGTGATTATGACAGATTATCTTACAAAATACAGAAATTACATATTGGAGCGTCTTAAAGACGAGAGCTGTGATTTTTCTCGTCTTTTGGACTACCATACAGAAAAGCTACACCAGTTTCAGCATGAGAGGTTTATACATCTGCTGGTGACTGTTCTTTTTGCCCTTGCTACGGTAATGACATTTATCGCTGTTGCTGTTTTTGAGACTGTCGTACTGATACCTCTCGCCGTTTTATTTCTTGTTCTGCTTATACCGTATATAAAACACTATTTTTTTCTTGAAAACACAGTTCAAAAGCTTTACAAGGATTATGACAGCATTTACAGCAAGGTATATGGCATGTCTCAGGAGGATGAAAAATAATGTCACATACTGTTTATACCAAGGAGCATTGGAAAGGCAGTGTTATCACATCGCCTCTGCCTCCTACTCTTGTTACATGCTCAGACGGAGAATGCAGTAATGTATTTACTGTTGCATGGACAGGTATTCTTAATACGCAGCCTCCTATTACCTATATTTCTGTACGTCCTGAAAGATATTCCTACGAACTGATAAAATCAAGCGGAGAATTTGTAATTAATCTTACAACTGAGGAACTTGTCAGGGCTGCTGATTACTGCGGAGTTAAGTCTGGAAGAGACACTGATAAATTTAAGGCTATGGATATTCATACGGAAAGTGCAGAAAAGGTCAATGCTCCGATAATCTGCGAGTGTCCCGTAAATATTGAATGCCGCGTAAGGGAGATCGTTCCTCTGGGTACTCACGATATGTTTATTGCCGATATCGTGGGACTTGACGTAGCTAGAGAATTAATTGACGAAAAGGGCAGGCTTTGCCTTGACAAAGCGCATTTAGCTGCTTATGCTCATGGTGAATATTTTGCATTGGGTAAAAAGCTTGGCAGTTTCGGTTATTCTGTCAAAAAGAAAAAGAAGAAAAATCAACATAGAAAAGGATAAAAAGGATCATGAATAAATTTTTGTTTTTAGCAGGAATAAAAAAGGCTTATGCATGGAGCGGAGGAACACATGAGGATATCATAAAAAAATCCTTCGATTTGCTTGAAAAGGAAAAAAAGGTACGTCCCGCCGCATTCTATAAAGAATGGCATAAGGAATTACTGGAGGGCTGTGTTGCTCCCGATAAAAAGGGCGACATGGACAAGGGTGCGGGAATGCACTACTATTCCTCAGTAACGCCAAAGGGTAAGGAATTACCGGAGATCAGCGGATATTTCAAAAACAGACTTGGAGATTTCGCACCAAGCGCGAGAACTCTTTTTGAGGCAAACTATACTTCAGCGGTTTCGCTTTACAAAAGCGGAAAAGTATCGGAGGCTATGGTCTGTCTGGGCAGAGCAGTTCATTTTGTATCCGATATGGGCTGTACTGTTCATGTTTCCAATATCAAATATCAGGATAAGGCAAATAATATCCACTACGCTTTTGAAAAGCACGTTAATACAACTTGTACTAAGCATACGGCTCAGTCCTATGACAAACGTTTAAGTAAATATTATGAAAAAGATAGCTTAGGTGAGGCATTTAACAAGCTTGTCAGATATGCCGGTAAATTCGTCGATACGATCTCAC
This sequence comes from uncultured Ruminococcus sp., assembly GCA_964399215.1. Classification (GTDB taxonomy): domain Bacteria; phylum Bacillota; class Clostridia; order Oscillospirales; family Ruminococcaceae; genus Hominimerdicola. The sequence goes on from CAYNPW010000085.1 coordinate 7,458, forward strand.
ATCTAGATCCCAGAGCCTTTGACGATGTTGCTCAGAATACTCTTCCGGTTACCCAGCAAAACGTTATGTCTGTGCTGTTAAAATTCTACAATGACTGCACCGGCGACAAGGGCAACTATGTTATTGATAAAAGGCTGTATATATTAAAAAATGAAGCTACCGGCTTGATACTTACCGTTACACCTAAAGGACTTTCACTGGAAAAGCCCGATAAGGATCTTGAACAAAAGCTGCAAATTATTCTTCGCGACGAGGGCACGGCGGGTTTGAAGATCGCAGACGGCGGATTTGTTAACAGCTCCTGCAAAGGTTACGACTATCTTAAAATAGACGGAAAGCCTGCTCAGTTCAGATTTACTGCCTTGGGAAAGAAACGTTTCAGAATTTCACTTGAAAGCAGCGGATATGCTAAAGTACTGGCAAATTCAAAAGGCGGAAGTATTTCTGTAACTGATTTTGAACCTGAAAATCCTTTGCAGATATGGATACTTAACTGATAAACAGTAAAGTCCCTGCGGATGTTTATCCTCAGGGACTTTTTTACAAAAACAGCAGATATTTACCTTTCTTCACAAATAAGCTTTATTGCTGTTCTTTCTTCATTATCGATAAGAACATTAGCAAAAGCGGGAATACAAATCATATCAATACCAATAGGCGCTAAATAACCTCTTGCAATAGCAATGGCTTTAATTGCCTGATTTGCCGCGCCTGCTCCTACAGCCTGAACTTCAACCGCACCGCTGTCTCTGATTACACCTGAGATTGCACCTGCAACTGAATTGGGCACTGAGCGTGATGAAACCTTTAATACTTCCACAATACAACCTCCCATTCTGTAAGTTTACCACGTATAAATTATAGATATATTATACTACATAGCGTTTAATTTTTCAAGTGTTTATTTAGGATTTAGTCATTTACGCCTAATAATACGCTGTATATTTGTAGCTTTTCCCGATTTTTCATCAAAAGAGATCACTACTCCGTTAATAAAACAAGGATTTTCACTTTCTGAAAACTTCACAGGAGTGTGATATTTAAGTTTATTGATAATAATATCACTTTTCACTCCCAAAACGGACAGCTCCGGTCCTGTCATGCCTGCATCTGTGATATATGCGGTATGTTCGTTCAAAATAATTTCATCGGAGGTCTGAACATGGGTATGCGTTCCGATAACAGCAGTGACTTTATTTTGCAGATAAAATCCCATGGCTTTTTTTTCCGAAGTTGCTTCGGCATGAAAGTCCACAAAGATATTAGGCGTATCAAGCTCCGATAATATATGATCCATTGTAAAAAAAGGATTATCCAAGCTGTCCAGGTAAAGAGTACCCATAATATTGACTACCGCGATTTTTATCGGACATAAATCAATCACCGCAACTCCTCTGCCCGCTGTTCCCTCGGGATAGTTTGCAGGTCTTATAAGTATATCGTTGTTGTCGTACAACTCCATTGCCTCACGCCTCTTGAAACAATGATTGCCTGTGGTGACAACATCTGCACCAATTCGAACAAGCTGTTCAAAAGACTGAGGTGTGATACCGTTGCCCTGTGCGGAATTTTCTCCGTTAATTATGGTAAAGTCAATGCCGTACTCTTTTTTCAGATTATATATCTGACTGGCAAGAAAGTCACAGCCCGACTGTCCCACAACATCTCCTATAAACAATAAATTCATAATATAAGTCCTCTTTAAATTGATATGTTAATTATACTATACTTTTCAAAAAAAAGCAAGTGAAAAATTAAAAAAGAGCGTACAACAGTCCCCGAAAAATAGTATAACTCAAATATTTCATATTGTAATTTCACTATCATAATTTGCTTATCCAAACTTATCAGACGTATCTATCCGTTACCCAGATATTTTTGAATTATTATATACAAAAAAAAGCTCCGCCGAAGCGGACTTAAAGTAAATATGATAAGATTACTAGTGGTCAGTTTCTATATACACTACCATTGTGGAGCTTTATTGTAAAAACGGCATTAAAAATATAATAAATTATCAAACACAACAATAACAGTAGGATACAAATTGGTATTACAAAATTCTCTAAACTTAAAATAGTGAAAACCGTTGTTAAAATAATTATACTTGTTATTTCAAGTGCTAAGGAAACACTGATTAACCCCCATATAGATAACTGTGCACCGCCCCGAAATTA
>CAYNPW010000086.1:0-9504 GCA_964399215.1 uncultured Ruminococcus sp.
TCTTCAAGACCTATTTTATTCTTTTTTATCTCGCTTATAATGTGTCCGTTTTTAATGAGAAACTCTACGATTTCCTCTGTATTGTCTACATCGTAAACCCTTAAGCAGCCGTCTTCTTCTTTTACTATGTCAAATCTTGCTTTCAGTAATGATTTTGCTCCTATCATATCCTTGGTTTTAAGAGAGACAAATTGACGGGCACGGCTTTCCATTTCGGCAGCAGAAAGCTCCATAATCATTTTTCCCTGACGGATAATGCCATAATGGGTGGCGATTTTTTCAAGTTCACCGAGAATGTGGGATGAAATAAGTACGGTACAGCCCATATTTTTCGTGATATCCACAAGAATTTCACGCATAATTCGAATACCGTCGGTGTCAACACCATTGATCGGCTCGTCCAGAATAAGCAGTACCGGATTTCCCAGCAAAGCCATAGCAATGCCGATTCTCTGCTTCATACCGAGAGAACAGGATTTAAATTTAATTTTTGCAGAATCCTCCATTCGAACGATTTCAAGAACACGCTTAATTTCTCTGTCACGATTTTCAATCCCCAGATTGATTGCCTGCATCATGAGATTATCCCAAACAGTGGAGTTCGAGAAACATCCTGCATTTTCGATAAGTGCACCTATTCTGATGCGAACCCCTGCGTTGCGGTAGTCCCTGCCAAATAGCCTGATATCACCGCCGTCGGGTACAAGATGTCCGCATATGAGCTTTTCAGTAGTAGACTTACCGCTGCCGTTTTCTCCTATGAAGCCGTAGATTGCTCCGACAGGAACGGTCATATTCAGATGATCAACAGCATATAGTCCATGAAAGCTTTTTGTGAGATTTCTGATTTCAATTGCATTCATTTGATCGACTCCTTTATTATTCAGAGGAAATGTTAATTATAGACCTGCAACAATTTCATAACATAGTACTATTACTTTAAAGTGTCTCAAACTTCTCGCCGCTCAATTCATCATCACAATACAATTCACGCGGAAGCATATTGGGATACTGATGCCATTGACGTACAGACATAGTTCCTCGTCCGCCGGTCAATACTCTCACGGTTCCGTCATTACATATGAATTTTCCTTCCACACTATCGAAAATCAATGTAGCAACAGGATTATCCGGTGTCTTATGGGTTACGCCCCAGACACGCGCATTGGCAACATGCGCTTTGGTCTCATATACGCCGTCCTCGGTCTTGATTTTGATATTGTAGCAGGTAGGAACAAATCCGTCAAGTTCACGCATAAAAGCCCAATCTTCATGTGTGATCTCCATTTCGGTAATGTCATTATCGCCGCCCTTGAGATTTCCTTTTGAGGTGTAATGCTTTTTATTTTCAAGATCATAAACGGAGTAGTCTTTCATTCCAAGACGCATATCGTACATAGAAGAGTGTATCTCATTGAATGTGATATATCCCCAATCCTCCCAACCGCCAAGCTCTGCAGCAGAAGAGTCAACTGCAACATATCTTTCACGCTGACCTGTTCCGTTTACCTTGACAGCCTTTCCATTAATTATAATTTTACCGTAAACATCGCCTGCCCAGTTATATCCGTATGTCAGAGAGTGCTGAGTTAGAAAAGAGGGAGTTTCTCTTCCATACCAAAGAGGGAAACCGTATGCTCTGTGATAGAGGTCGGCCTTATATTCTCCATCGCAGGTATCGAGCGTCAAATGCCATGTGCCGTTGTTAAAGCACTCAACCTGATAATGCTCGCCGCAGGTGACCAGAACACTATTCTCTCTATGCTCGATTTGCAAAGTGCCTTGGGGATTCCTGTAAAACTTATTCATAACGGTTCCGGGATACTTCGCCAGTTTATACACGGAATTGCGCAGCTGCTCAACACAGCCCTTGCCTTTTGCATAACAAAGGTTGACAAGATCCGTCTTTTCCAATACAAGAGAAAGAATAGAGCCGCCGAGAGCATAAAGCTCGCCGTCATCGCCTTCCACGTTGAATTCCATTAACCAATCAAGAAATCCGCTTCTGACCTCTTCCTTCACACCACATCTTGCCTCATCGGAAAGTGTTACCTTAGGATCATTAATCTTCATCTTCCATAACCTCATCTTTCAATATTATTTCTTAGTCGAATCAATACCGATTTGTTTTGCAGTTAGATTTTATCAAGCTGATGTTTTTGAAAGGTTAAAGATTTGTTAGAGAAATGTTATTCTCAAAAAAAGCGTAGTATATTCTCCCAGCCCACAAGTTCTTCTAAAGTAAAAAAATCATAAGCTTAGGCTGGATCATAGTCAATAAAGTAGACAGAAAATAGAAAAATTAATAAAGCATTTCAAATTGAGCTGGAGATAAAAGGTTATAAGCAGAATGAGGACGCTTCAAGGGCGAGGAAATACGATACTCCGCTTAATCTCAATATTCTGTGTGAGATCGCGCTCAATCTCGTTTCTCAGGCTCAATTAAGCGTATAAGCAAAGAATACGATCATCGTTTGAGTTGAAACAACTGCATTGGGATCTGTGGGTTGAAATGACAAAACAGTAAAATCAACGCCCTGCAGCTGCGGGGCGTTGATTTTCTATAAATTGATTTTGAAACGCTCCAAGTAATCTTACAGCTTTTACTTTGCCACTTCTTTTAGTCTGCTAACAATTCGGATAAACCTTTCGTCATTTCTGATAATATCGTACTGCTCCTGCTTTAGATTTTCAAGCAATACTGCGCTTTCGTTACAGGTGTAGTTCTTGCTTGTAAGATTTATATTATACTCCTGTGTGTTTAGCAAAAGAGAAGTATGCTTTATTTTCGGCGGAAGATCATCCTTTGCTATCGCGTACTCGGCAGCTTGTTCAAGATATAAAAGCGCATCCTCTGTTTTGTTTATTAGCAAGGACAAAGCCGCCATAACTCGATAATTATAAGATACATAGCCGTTTGTAAAATGATAATCTCCGTCGTCATAAATAATTCGGTAAATCTCATTTGTTTTATCAAGCATTTTTATCCGTTCCTCGACTGTCCATGGTTGGTCATTGCAGTAGTTCACGTCCGCAAGATTGAGGATCGCAAGTCTGAGCGATTCGGTAAAACTCATTATTGCGGACTGTGCGCTTTTAGTCAGCTCTTCGCCGCTTTTTAAACAGGTAAGAGTAGTGTCCTGCGTCTGAAAAAGATAGGGAAGTTTTTCCGCTTCCCGGATAGCCTTTTCATTATCTCCGTTCCAATAGTAATGAAAGCATAGGTTGGTGTGTACACTATTTCGTATTTCGCTGTCGGTGCAGTGTTCCAGAATTCTTTTGTCGATATCAATAGCCTCTTCAAGATTTTTCTTTTTCGTTTCCCAATCGATATCATCGAGAAATCCCAGCGAATCCGAAAGATTCATCATAATGCGAAAATCATTGGGAAAGCTTTTAAGTCCCTCTCTGCAAATGTCAATACATTTCTGGATATTTCCCGCAGTTCTGTTTTCCTACCATATCTGTAAGATCTCGTCAAGCTTTTGCTTGTCTTTTATCTCGTTCATTCCGATAAGCTCGTCTGTGGTCACTCCGAAGAAATTCGCCAGCACAGGCAGGAGCGTTATATCGGGATAGCCCTCGTTACGTTCCCATTTGGAAACAGCCTGAAAGGATACTCCGATAAATTCCGCAAGCTTTTCCTGAGTGATATTACGCTCTTTTCTCAGTCTTTTTAAATTTTCAGCTATATTGATTTTCATTGTATTACCTCCGTAAATTTAATTAACAGCGCTGTTTCTGATTATTATTATATGATGTGTCAGGTTTTTTTTCAATAACTGCTGCGTTGATTTTAATTCTACGGAGAGTTGAAAAATTCAAGCGTTAGTAAGAGGCTGGTGTGCAGTATCATAATTTCTGTGAACGCAGAATAAATACCTGATTAGGATACCCGAACTCCTCTATAAGCTCGCCCTCCTCAAAGCCGAATTTCTTATAAAGCGCCCGCGGAGCGGCTCCGTTGGGGTCGTTTTCTCTGAATGTGGAAACTGTTATATCCTTATCGCGGCTGAGATTTTTCAGAGCCTCCGTCATCAGCATTTTTGCAATGCCTCTGCGGCGGTATTGGGGAGAAACCGCCAGACAGCATATCATATTATGCTTTTTTGAAAACAGAAGAACTCCTGCGATATTATCGTTATCCTTTACGCATATCGCCTCTTTTCGAGTCATAAATTTCAGAACGGTATCTCTGTGTCCTGCGATCTTATCTTCCGTTTCAAGTCCCGGGAAAATTTGATGAACTTCTGTCACAAGCTTTATCCAGTTATCAATATCATTGGGCTCGCCGTATTTCAGATACATATTGTCTTTAGCTGTGATCGCCTGAGAAAATTTCTCATAAATATCAGGGAACTTCTTCTGAAGTCTGATAGGCTTTAAGTCCGCTGTGGTAAAGCAATGGGACGAATGCGCAAGGCAGGATATTTTCTGAGTAGTTAGATTGAATATTTCATAGTCCAGCTCAAACTGACAGCCGTTGAATTTCGTTACCTTGCATCTGACCTCGAATTCTTCTCCGAACTTAACGGGAAATTTATAGTGAGTCTCAACGGAAAGAACAGGTGAGACTACTCCCAGCTTTTCCATTTCCACAAAATCGTAGCCCATTTGCGACATGAGATCAACACGGGCTTCCTCCAGCCAGCGCACGTAGTTTGAGTGGTGTACTATATCCATTCTGTCGGTCTCATAGTAGTATGCTTTTCTTTTACATGGCGTGTAATTCATTTTATATTCCTCCGTTTTGTTATTAATTGTAATTATATCACGTTTTTTGATTGATTTCAACCCTTTTGTTAATTAACCGGAGTAATTTTCCATAGGGAAAATGCGGAAAATCTGTTGTCGGCTGTTGACAATGATGAAAAGATTTGCTATAATGTATTTGTGTAAAAATAACGTAAAAGGGATTTCCCTTAAAAAGACAGAAAAAATCGGAGAAAGACAGCGAAAGGAAAGATGAGGTTTGTTATGTATAAATCGCACCTTGATTTCATTTGCTGCGGCGTTTCTTATTGCCGTTATGCTTATGTCTGCAAGGTGCTTTGCTTATGATTATGCAAAAATTACCGGTTCTACTGCAACGGGAGCGCAGATAAGCGGCTACGATACGGCGATACAGGTAAATGTTACTGATTTCGGTGCAGATCCGGAGGGTAAAAAGGATTCGTACAGCGCAATTCAGAACGCGTTGTATTATGCCGTTGACAATGCCAGCGATACGGTACAGCTGAAGGTTGTCATACCTGAGGGAACTTATATAATAAGCCGTCCTTTGAAAATCTACTCAAACACATGGCTTTATATGAAGGGCGCAACTATTGTCAGAAATTTCAACGTCGGTTTTATGTTCAGAAATGCTCAGCAAAATCCGTCCGGCGGCTATGACGGAGAACGTAATATTATTATTGAGGGCGGCTGTTTTGACGGAAATACGAATTCCGAGTCCACGGCATTCTCCAATGTCCGTTTAGGGCATATAAAAAACCTTTGGATAAAAGATGTGGAGTTCCGTGATAATTACAATGGTCATCTTCTTGAGATCGGCGGAGCACAGAATGTTACCATTGAAAACTGTACTTTTCATGAATATTACGGTGATAAGGAAAAGGAGGCTATTCAGCTTGACACTATGAACAATGAGGAGGTCTTTGTTCATTTTGAGCCTTTTGACGATACTTCATGCGATAATGTAGTCATAAGAAACAATAAGTTTTACGATCTAAGGAGAGGTTTAGGTTCTCATTCGGCTACTGTGGGAGTGTATTACACCAATATACTTATTTCCGGAAATACCTTTGAAAATATAACCTCCACCGCTATGATAATGCAGAATTATAAACACTGTTTGGTGGAAAATAATACCATGACTAATGTGGGAAACGGTATTGACTTCAAGTATATGACCCCCATTGAATATTCGGGTTATAACGCTCCTGTAGCAGGTTGGGACGGTATAGAGAACAGGATCGATGACAACGCCGACACAATTATCAGAAAGAACACCATTAACTGCAATGTGACAAGCTATGTGCCCGATCCTTTTGGAATACAGATATACGGACGAAAGCTTTCAGGAAGCAATTTTTTTGATTATGACTATAAGGTTGAGGGCGTTAAAATCACTGATAATACGATAACAACATCAGGCAGCGCTATTATACTTAACGATACTGCCGGTATTCAGGTCAAGTCTAATACCGTGAAGTATGACAGTTCAGGGGACTATTATAAATCCGATCTGATAATTGTAAAGAATTCAACTGATACTGCCATTCAGAGCAATAAGGTCAGCGACGGTTTTCAGAGCGGGATTTATGTGGGAAATACAAGCTCAAATGTTTCTGTAAAGGATAATACCTGCACATCTTCGGGAGCTTCGGGTATTTACGTTTCAATGAGCTCGTCGGAGGTCACGGTCAGCGGGAACAATATAAAAAAAGCAGGTTCTCACGGTATCAAAATCACAAAAGAGGCTTCCGCTGAACTAAGCGAAAACACCGTTGAGGAAAGCGGAGGATATGGTATTATATTTACAGGCGGAACAGGCAGCGCAAAGAAAAATACTCTTTCTTCAAATAAAAAAGGGGGAGTTTATGCCGACGGCGGCGTTGAGATCATAGTAAAGGAAAATATCCTCAAGAACAACGGAGGCTACGGGATAACGGCGGCCGATAACTCAAAAATCCAAATAGGTTCTAACAGCTATGAGAGTAATTCAGACGGTACGCTTAACGTTGCTTCGGGAGGCGCAATATCTGTAGACGCTCCTAAAAAATTCACTGCCGACGGAGTTTATGAAGATCAGGTACAGCTTTCTTGGGAGAGTGTGTCCGAGGCTGACGAGTATGTAATTCTGCGCAGACTTTCAGATTCGGAGGGCGACTATGAGACGGTAGCGCAGGTCTACAGCACAAGCTATGCGGATCAGGGACTTTGTTCGCGCACAAAGTATGAGTATAAAGTGCAGGGAATCGTGTACATAGGAGATACTGCTTACAGCGGTGTAAATTCAGATAAGCTGGAGATACGTACAAAGGCTACTGTTGCGGACTGCACCACCGATTTGAAAACGCAGGTCGCTTACAACGGAAAGGCAAGAGAACAGTCTTTCGGAGTTTATTATAACGGCGATAAGCTGCTGGAGAATGTCGATTATAAGGTGAAATATTACAACAATACCGCAGTGGGAAAGGCTACGGTCATAATCAGCGGCTGCGGACAGTTCTGCGGATTAAAGGAATTGTCATTTGATATTGTTTTTTCAAATCTGACCGACGAAATAACCGAGGATAAAAGTAGTACTGTAAGCGGTGCGGCTATAAGCGGCGGTATGTTTGTTTCCGACAGTTATCAGGTGAAGGTCATCGGCGCCAATAAGTTTGACAGCAGCGATGAATCGGAAAGTATCGTTGTTAAGGGCGGTCAGACATATGTACAGACTATGCTGGAAAAAATAAAGCAGGATAAGCCTGTCAGAATAACCTCACGTCACATCATAACTTCAAACGGCGAAACTTTCCGTGGAATTTGGGTATAAATCTTGTCGGACAGGTATTTTAGTATAAGAAAAGTAATTGCCTCTGTGCTGTGGATCTGCTCTTCCGCTTTGTTAGTCAAAGCGGTGTTCCCGATGCTTCAGGTGTCAGGAGAAAGTATGAGTCCTTCACTTGAGGACGGAGATTTTATAATCTCCCGCAGATTTGCAAGGATACGAAGGGGCGACATAATTATTTTCAGACACGGCGGAAATCTGCTGATAAAGCGTGTGGCTGCAACTGCGGGACAGCGTGTTGAGATTAATTCCAATAGCTGTTTGAATATTGACGGAAAAGCTGTTAATGAACCTTTCGCTCATGGTAAAATGGCGGAGCTTACGGTGACTGTTCCTGAAAAATCCTATTTTTTACTGGGTGATAACAGGGGAGTATCCATTGACAGCCGTTCGGATATGATCGGCTGTGTACATAAAAGCAGGATTTACGCTAAGGCGGTACTGAGGATATATCCGTTTTACAAAGCGGGTTTTATAAAGTAAATTTTGGGACGATTGTGTTTTATTGCATCTTCGTCCTTTTTTGTTTGTGCATATTATAAAATTTTCTGTGTAACCGTCTGACTTATCCATTGGGTATTGCTTTTTATGGAATATTATAGTATAATTAAAGGGTAATATTAAATTATTGTCGGCTTACCGAGAAAGGAATATGATATGAGTAATTTTGAACAGAACAAGGCTCTTGCGGAGCAGAAGTACGAACTGCTTATCGCACGCAAAAATAAAGTTTCCGAGTGCTATAACGGAATTTATGACAGATATGAATATCCCGTCCTTACGGCTGAACACGCTCCGCTGATATGGAAGTATGATTTTGACCCTGAGACAAATCCCTATTTTATGGAGAGGCTGGGTATAAATGCAGTGCTCAATTCGGGCGCGATTTTTATGAACGGAAAATACTATCTTGTGGCAAGAGTTGATGGTAATGACAGAAAGTCGTTCTTTGCCGTGGCTGAAAGCGAAAGTCCTGTGGACGGCTTTAAATTCTGGGATTTCCCTGTACAGCTCCCTGACACTGAGCCGGAGGAGACAAACGTATATGATATGAGACTTACTCAGCACGAGGACGGTTGGATATACGGCGTGTTCTGCTCCGAGAGCAAGGATAAGTCTGTGAACGATCTGTCCGCCGCAGTTGCACAGGCAGGTATAGTAAGAACCAAGGACTTGAAGACGTGGGAGAGGCTTCCTAACCTTAAATCAAAGTCCCCTCAGCAGAGAAACGTGGTACTTCATCCTGAGTTTGTTGACGGAAAGTACGCTTTCTATACACGTCCTCAGGACAACTTTATTGAGACAGGCTCGGGCGGAGGAGTATGCTTCGGACTTTGCGAGGATATAACTGACCCTGTTATATGCACTGACGAGGTTGTGATTTCTCCAAGACAGTACCACACTGTCACCGAGGTCAAGAACGGCGCGGGAGCGGTACCTATAAAGACCCCCAGGGGCTGGATACATATTGCACACGGCGTAAGAAACACAGCCGCGGGGTTAAGATATGTTATCTACGTTTTCGCAACGGATCTCAAAGACCCAAGCAAGCTTATCGCGTCTCCTTCGGGACTTTTCATTGCCCCTCATGGCGCTGAGAGAGTGGGCGATGTTTCAAACGTATGCTTTACCAACGGCGCAGTAGTTCGTGAAAACGGCGATATTTACATTTATTATGCGTCCTCGGACACAAGAGTACACGTTGCCGCAACCACTATGGATAAGCTTATGGACTACACTTTTAACACTCCGTCAGACCCTCTGCGTTCGGTTGACTGCGTAAAGCAGAGATGCGAGCTTATTTCAAAAAATCTGGAGTTTCTGGGTAAGTGATTTTTTAGTGGTGCTGTGAGAAAAAGCGGGATTTACAGGTGAGAATATTGGATTATATAATTAGAGACTGTTCACATTAAAATAGCGTCAAAAATCATAGCCAGCGTGAG
>CAYNPW010000087.1:0-9286 GCA_964399215.1 uncultured Ruminococcus sp.
CGATAAAATAGTTCTAAACGGCATAATACGCGATATTGTGCTATTATTCGTCAAAAAATTTCTCCGCACTTGCGCAAAAACGGCGCAAATGCGGGATTATGTCGTATCTTAATTGAAAATAGGACATTTAGTTAAAATTTAGACGAATTGCGGTAGCCTTAGCTTGCTTTACTGTCATTTTCTGAGCTTTCAGACATTTCATTTTTACATTCGCAGCATTTCTGATACATTTCGTCGGCAAATATGCCATAGCCTTTTGACGGATCGTCAATGAAAACGTGAGTAACGGCGCCCACAAGTCTTCCGTTCTGTATTATCGGAGAGCCGCTCATGCCCTGAACAATACCGCCCGTTTCTTCAAGCAGCTCCTCGTCAGTGACTTCAATGACTAAATTGTGTTCGGCGCCTTCCTGCAAATTGATCTGAGATATTTCCACTTCATACGCTTTGGGAGCGCCGCCGTCTGTGGAGCAGTAAATTTCCGCTTTTCCCTTTTTGATCTCCTGTCTGAAACCAAGCTCTATTGCATTTTTTTCGGAGGGATTTTCGTCAAGTTTTCCAAATAAACCGTCCTCACAGTTAAGCAGAATATCCCCCAGATCGTCAGAGCTTGCAAATTCCCCTAAAAGCTGACCCGGTTTTCCGCTCTGTGATTTAATGAAGCCTGTTATCTTAATGTCCCCTACTACGCCCTCAGATAATGGGAGCATTTCTTTTGTGTCACTGTCGCATACAGGATGTCCAAGTCCACCGAAAAGACCTGTTTCTTCATCGTAAAAGGTCAGTGTACCGATGCCTGCCGAGGAGTCCCGAACCCACATACCTGCTTTATATACTCCGCCTGAAAGAACCGGACTGAGACATATTGTTTTTTCCTCTCCGTCACGTTTTAAGAGTATTTCGCAGTCGTCGCCCTCTGAACTGCGTATAATACGGGAAACGTCCGAATTTGATTTGACATCTTCACCGTTTATGGACAGTATAACATCTCCTTCTTTAATGCCGCATTCTTTGGCGGGGCACCCGCTGTCAAGGGATGTAAAATCCACGACCATAACGCCGTCGGTTATAAGCTTAATTCCGAAGGCTTGTCCGCATGGTACCAGCTTAGGACGTTCAACGCTTTTGGCCGTAACCTCTTTTATGGGAATAGCGCCGAATAGCATAAGCTGATTTTCCGTTGTACGGGAGGCTCGAGTTGTTGCCTGTGTGACAGCTACGGTTACTCTGCTTTCGCAGGGCTTGGCGGTTACACTAAACAGCGAGTTTATCATAAGCTCCTCTCCCTCTGAAATAAAGTAATTATTTGGCAGAGCCGCCTTATAAAAGCCTGCCACGCCCACAACAGACACCATTAAGATACCTGCCAGAAGCGTAAACCTTTTAATGAATTTTACCATTTTTTGCTTCCTTTCCTTTTCTGTTTCGTTCTTGTAAGCTTATTGTTGACCTGTCACAAATTTTAATTCAACCTCCGAAGCAAGTATAATTTGCATTGGAAAAGCGGGAAATTTAGCTCATAATTTTATGTCATAAAATTTTTTCATCAAGATTTTATTGATATTTACACAGAACTGTGATATAATATAACCACTACATTTATTCTAATATATAAAAGAGGTATAATATGTCAAAAAAGGACAGACTTAAATCACAAAAAGCAAAACAGGATATAATTCGAAAGGAGCTTGAGGAACAGGAGCGTCTTGAAAAGGAAGAAGCTAAGCTTAAACAAAGCAAAGCTGCCAAAAAGCTTAGAAAAAAGGCAAAACGTGACAAGGCGGGCAGAGAGCCTGTGATATGTCTTATTTTAAAGCTTTTAATGATAATACCGTTTGGATATTCGGGATTTTTCTACGGCGGAGTTCTCGTTCTGGGCATTTTCGGAAAATATATAGAGCCGCTGCCGCCAAAATGGGTAGGCTGGTGCGCGGTTGCGGGAATAGTACTTATCTTAGCGGGTATACTTCTCTCTTTTTTCAAAAAATACATAATTTCATTTATAATTATTTTAGGCGGAACTGGATTGTTCCTTAAAGCCGGAGAATATATGATCAGTCACATTCAGGAAAGGCTCGACAAGGTGTATGTTGAGGAATCATTACAGGAAATGGACAAGCAGTATATGGGATACTACTACCCCATAATGATAACGGCGGGAATATCGCTGATACTGCTGGCGATAAATATTATAAGAAGAATACTGAAAAAGAGAAGGCTTCAGTACGAGAAGGATACTGCTCCGGTACAGAGTATTGTGGAATAAAAATATATACGGCGCATATTCGTTTTCAGCGGATATACGCTGTTTTGTTTGCTGACAGGGATTCTTTGTGCATAATGCTACATTTATGTGTGAAAATTTTTGTACAGTTTTTCGCCGAATTGTATTGATTATTTTTTTTCGCGGTGGTATAATAATAGAGTGTCGATAAAAAACGATTGCTGTAAAAATATACATATTGCCGCCTTCCGAAATCAATGCCGTACAAATACGGCAGAGGTGACAATATATTAAGGAGACTGACAAAGTGGTATTTGCAGATTTATTTTTTCTTTATTTCTTTCTGCCTGTGTGTCTTTTTTTCTATTTTGTGACTAAAAAGCCGCAGATACGAAATGCTGTACTGATAGTGTTTTCGCTGATTTTCTATGCATGGGGCGAGCCTGTGTGGGTGGTGATACTGCTTGCGTCCTCTGCGGTGGACTACATAAACGGTATAGTTGTGGACAAGTATAGAGACATGTGGCAGGCTAAAGCTGCTCTTGCATGGTCTTTGATCTTTAATCTCGGAGTTTTGTTCGGATTTAAATATACGGGATTTTTCGTGGAAAATATAAATACTTTGCTGGGAGCAAGTATTCCCGTGCCGAAAATCACCCTGCCTATAGGAATTTCTTTCTATACCTTTCAGACTATCTCATATACTGTTGACTGCTACTGGGGTAAGATCAAGCCGCAGAAGAAGTTTTTCAGATTTCTTATGTATGTTTCGCTTTTCCCGCAGCTAGTGGCGGGCCCTATTGTAAGATATTCGGTCATTGCAGAGGAGATAGACAGCCGAAAGACGACTATAAAGGACTTTTCCGAGGGCTTTTCCAGAATTATTCTGGGACTTGGAAAAAAAGTTATCATCGCCAATAACCTGAGTACTATCGTTACCTCTCTGTTCGGTACCGCTGAGGACGGCTACTCAAATATCGGCGCATTGTCGGTGCTTGGAACGTGGTACGGAGCAGTACTGGTGGGATTGTGGTATTACTTTGATTTTTCGGGTTATTCGGATATAGCTATCGGATTGGGCAGAATATTCGGCTTCCATTTTGATGAAAACTTTAAATATCCGTTTATCTGTAAGTCAATTTCCGAGTTCTGGCAGAGGTGGCATATCTCTCTAAGCTCGTTTTTCAGAGACTATGTGTTATATCTTCCTATCTTTGGAAAACGAAGAAAATACGGCGGACTTTTCCTTGTTTGGTTCTGTACAGGTCTGTGGCATGGAGCAAGCTGGAATTTCATTTTCTGGGGATTGTATTACGGACTGTTTATTTGTCTTGAAATGAAAATAGGAAAAAAGCGAATGAAGAAAATGCCTGTTCCGCCGGCGCATATTTACACCAAGTTTGTGATCTTCTTAGGGTTCGGAATATTCTACTTTGAAAATTTGGGCGCGCTGGGCAAGTTCTTCAAGGCTCTGGTTGGTCTTAACGGAAACAAGCTGACCGACGCATACACAAACAATATTTTTATGAGCAATATCTGGCTGTTTATTGCCGCCGCTGTACTTTGTATGCCTCTTGTTCCGAAAATCAAGGAAAAGGCGTTCAAATCTCAAGGCGGAGCGTACGCTGTGCAGACCTTCGGCGTGGTATGCAATGTGTGCATTTTGCTGTTGAGCAGTATTCTGCTTGTCAACACCACAAACAACCCGTTTTTATATTTCAGATTTTGAGCAGGTGAGAAAGTATGGATAATCAGAATAATAAAAAGAGATCATTGCAGAGACACTCGCCTGCGCCGGATCTGGAGGCTCTTTCAAAGGCTTACGCACAGTCGCTGAATGAAGTCACCTTTGGCGGAGCTCCATTATCGGGAGCTTCACAGCAAAAACCTCAGACAGAAAAAAAGGAGTTCATTCCAAAGGATTACAGACCTGTGAAGGAAAGCTCTCCCGAGCACGATAAGATCGTGAGGAAGATAAAGGAGCGCAACAGAAAGCTTTCCCACAGCGTATGGACTGACGAGCCGGTGCTTAAACCCAAAAAGAGCGTATGGCTTGACGACGCAACGGACAAGCTTGAAAAGGTTCAGATGAAAAAAGCGCAATTTGTGCAGAGTGCTGCTCAGAAAGAGCCTTTACCGCAGATTGAGCAAGCCGAAACAGCAGTTAATTCTGAAATCCCTCAGAATGACGGCGAACCCGTACTGCCGCTTTTTGGAGGGAATGATAAAACCTCCCATACGCAAAAGGGTATGAAAAGAGAGGTCGTAATGAGTATTCCTCAGCGCGAGCGCGGCGGCGATAACGTTAGCCGTCCTGCTCCAAAGAGAACGGGAAAACCTGCTCCCCGCAGGGAACAGCCTGTCCGAACTCCGAAACAAATGGTTCGGCAGGAGAATTCCGCTAAAAGAGAGGTAGCGCTCAGCGTGAACGGTAAAGCAGATGAATCTGCCGCAGGTGTGAGACCCGCACGATCGGTTCAGAATGAAAATTCCGAAAGCAGACGCACTGTTTCTATCAGTATGCCTGTCTCACAGCCAAAGCCTCCTAAAACCGCTCCGAAAATCGTGATCGAGGACAGGACTAAGGCAAGACCCGTTGAAGCTGAAGTCACGGAGCGGAAGCTTTCCGATGCTGAGATTAAACCGGAGGAAGAAAGAAAAAGAGCTGAGGCGGAACGGCTTGCAGCAGAGTATGACGAGGCTGTCAAAAGAATGAAAGCGCGAAACGCAGTGCCGCCGCAGAAACAGTTTCCGAAAAACAGTGCAGAGGAAATAACTAAGCTTAAGTCTGCTCCTAAACAGAAAAAGATGAAACGCAGTCAGGAGACGGAAATAAAAACTCATGAGCTGGAGTTTCACTTTATTAACGCTCTGGTGTGCATTGCTGCGGTTTTTATTGTGTTTTTTTCTCTTTTATTTATGAAAAGGGAAAGCGGATTTATCAACTCCGAAAACAGAAATCTTGCTGAGTTCCCTAAGTTTTCAATATCCTCTTATTTTTCGGGAGATTACACAAAAGGAATAACCGATTACTTTACGGATACTGTGCCGGGCAGAGAGAATTTCAAGAAATTCTGCGCGAACTTTACCGATCTTCTTGGAGTTAATATCAACGATACGGTTTTTAGCGGAAATCATAGAGTTGCCCAAAAAGAGGAGCTTGACAAGGAGAAGATCGCTACGACGACTACCGTTACGGCATTTACGGGCAAAGTGGAGAGCGACATAAGTTCCACATCAACGACTAATGCAAAAAAGCAAACGGATGAAAAGGTAGAGGAGCTTCCCGAAAATCTTGACGACGGACAGTTCGAGGGCGATGTTATCGTCTGCGGAAAGGGCGAGAATATCCGTGCAATGGGAGCGTATTACGGCTCCTTTGAAGTGGGTGAGCAGTATGCTGATACGATCAACAAATGGAAAGAGGAATTGCCCGACGTTAACGTGTATAATATGTCGATCCCCATTTCGTCGGCATATTATCTGCCGAGCAATCTTAAGGATACAGTTTCAGATCAGAAGGACAATATTGATAACATTGCCGCAAATCTCAAGGGTATAATCAATGTGGACGTTTTTGATAATATAGGTAAGCATACGGACGAGTATATATATTCCAGAACGGATCACCATTGGCAGCCGCTCGGCGCTTATTATGCGGCGGAGGTATTTGCGGAAAAAGCGGGCATTGAGTTCCCGTCTCTCGATACCTATGAAAAGTGCGAGATCGAGGATTTCGTGGGCACTATGTACGCGTACAGCAATTATAATCAGCAGATCGCGGACAATCCCGATACATTTATTTATTATAAGCCTGACAATGAATATACCGTAACATATTACGATACGGCATTTGAAAACGGCGTGGAAAACGACTTGTTCTTTGATTATGCGGAGGGCGTAAACTGTTATTCCGCGATACTTAATGTGGATAATGAGATCGCGGAAATCGAAACGGACTGCGGCAACGGACGTGTGCTTGTCATCTTTAAGGACAGCTTCGGAAACGCTCTTGTTCCGTTCTTCACCCATGGTTTCTCAAAGATATATGTGTGTGATTTCAGGTATTTCGATCTGAATGCCATTGACTTCTGCCGTCAGGTAGGCTGCACAGATCTGCTGTTTTCCATTTCTATCACCTCCTGCTCTACGCCTACACATATTACAGCGCTGAATAATATCCGTATTCAGCAGAATCCGGCTGACGAGATACAGTACTCTGAGGAAAATTGATACTGAAAGGAACGGCTATGAAAGAACTTGAATATCCCTTTGATAATGGGTATATTATGAAAAAGAAAAAATCTCTGAGGCGCGCTTTATTAGCCGATGCGGCTGGCAGCACGAGAATAAAAAAGAAGATCGCTGTTCTTGGAGGTTCTACTACGGCGGACATTGTGGCTGTACTTGACTTGTTCCTGCTGGACTGCGGAATAGAATGCAATTTCTATCAATCGGAGTACGGACAGTACTGGCAGGACGCGGTTTTTCCGAACGACGAGCTTTCATGCTTTGACCCTGATTTTATATTTATACATATAAGTACCCGAAATCTGGGATTTATGCCAAATCCGAGAATGTCGTTTCAGGAGACGGAGTTGGGCTTTGAAAATGAAGTCAAGCGTTTTGCGCAGATGTGGGACAGCCTTGCGGAGAGGTTTCATTGTCCGATTATTCAAAATAACTTTGAACTGCCGTATTTTCGGCTTATGGGAAACAGCGACGCAAGCGATTTCCGCGGACGGGTAAACTTCGTGAACCGAATGAATTTTGCCTTTGCGAGGGCGGCTCAAGAGCGTTCTTATCTTTATATAAACGATATTAATTGGCTTTCAGCCATGTATGGACTTGAAAAATGGTCTGCTCCCGAATACTGGTATATGTATAAATATGCGCTTAATATAAATGCCATACCTGAGTTTGCATATCAGACGGCTTCCATTATAAAGTCGCTTCTTGGAAAAAACAAAAAAGTCCTTGCAGTTGATCTCGATAATACGATGTGGGGTGGTATCGTAGGCGACGACGGCGCAGAAAACCTTGAAATAGGGCAGGAGACCGCCGAGGCTATGGCGTTTTACGAGTGGCAGAGCTATGTTAAGTCCCTGAAAGACATAGGCGTTGTACTGACGGTATGCTCCAAAAATGAGGAGGAAAACGCTTTGGCCGGGCTGAAGCACCCCGAGGGCGCAGTCGTTCCCGAGGATTTCACTGTGATAAAGGCTAACTGGCTGCCGAAGGATAAAAATATATCCGATACAGCGCGGGAGCTTAATATTCTTCCGGAGGCGATAGTCTTTGCAGACGACAATCCCGCAGAGCGTGAGATAGTCCGAAGTCAGCTGAACGGCGTGAAGGTCCCCGAGATCGGTTGTGTTACCGATTATATCAGGGTGCTTGACCGCTCAGGCTTTTTTGAAGTTAATTCGCTGTCCGAGGACGATATGAAGCGTGCAGAAATGTATAAAGCAAACACCGAAAGAGCGAAAGAACAGGCAAAATTTGAAAGCTACGGAGACTATCTTAAAAGCCTTGAAATGAAAGCTGAAATAGGTGATTTCAAGCCGGTTTATATCCAGCGTATAACACAGCTTACAAATAAAAGCAACCAGTTCAATCTTACGACAAGGAGATATACTCCTGCTGAAATGGAGGATATATACCGCTCGGACAGATATATAAGGCTTTACGGAAAGCTTGAGGACAAGTTTGGAGACAACGGTGTAGTTTCTGTCATTATAGGAGAAATAAAGAAAGACAGACTGGAGATAATATTGTGGCTTATGTCCTGTCGGGTGCTTAAAAGGGATATGGAGCTCGCAATGCTCGACTGTCTTGCGGAGCGCGCGAAAAAATGTAAGATTCGTCGTCTGGAAGGAGTTTATATTCCTACTGCAAAAAATAAAATGGTAAAGGATTTTTACGGCACGCTTGGTTTTGAACCGATATGCGTAAACTCTGAGGGAGTAAGCAGATGGGAGCTCGATATACAAAATTACACAAATAAAAATACTGTTATAGAAATCAATACGGAGGAATAAAAATGAGCGAAAGAGAAATTATAACCAGACTGACAGAGGTTTTCAGAGATGTTTTTGACGATGAGGATATTGTGATCTCTGCCGAAACGACTGCCGACGACATTGAGGACTGGGATTCCATTGAGCATATCACGCTTATAGGTGCAGTGGAGGAGGAATTCGGTATGCGGTTTAAGATGGGAGAGGTCTCGGGTATGCATAACGTTGGAGAAATGGTTAATATTATTGCACAAAGAGGCAGATAATGCAATTTTCGCGTAAAACTTTTATTAATTAAGTGATTAAAAACAAAGTTAATTTAGGCTCTTTTAATAATTTATCAGCTTCATTTAATCTGTGAAAACGTTTTACAATTAAGTGAAATGTTTTCTGTATGCAAATTATGCTCAAAAATTGGTGCTTTTGCATGAAAAACAGGTTAAAAAATCATAATGTTTTTTCTTGACAAACGCATAAGCGTATAGTATAATACTCTTGTAAATTAAGTAGACTTATTTATAAATTAAGTAGACTTGTTTGTAAATTAAGTAGACTTATTTTGTATTATGTAGGGAATTAATGAAAAGAATTATGATTAGGAGGAAATGATAATGAAAGCAAAAATTATTGCAGGCGTTACTGCGGCAGTAGTAGCAAGCACAACAGTTGCCGTATCGGCTATGGCAAGCGAAGAAAAGTATCCGTACGATTATACTATTGAAAATATTTTATCGGATTATCAGCTTTTCGCCGCAGGAGATCTGTTTTCACCTCCGCATACCGTAGGCGCGGTTGCGGTTGGAGGTACTGCAACTCTGGGTTCATGGGGAGACGGTCAGGTTATTCCGTCTTATGTACATAACGTAGGACAGTACGGAAATAACGCGTCAGGTCAGTGGATCCCCGAGGCGTATAAGGACGGTACAGTTTATTACGGCGGCGCGGCTGAAGATATACAAAGCGGCATCGAGAGCAATCCAAACTTTATTAAGGAAACACTGATTAACCCCCATATAGATAACTGTGCACCGCCCCGAAATTA
>CAYNPW010000088.1:0-9141 GCA_964399215.1 uncultured Ruminococcus sp.
GCAGCAGATTTTCAATTCTGCTCATCATGCTGTCTTTAGTCTTTTTAAGACCGTTTTTCAGCTTTTCAAAAAATCCCATTGTTTCTCTCCTCTCTTTATTCCTCAAACTTCATCTGTCGGGTTTCTTCAACGCTCATTCTAAGCAGTTTGGAAATTCCCTTTTCCTGCATTGTTACGCCGTACAGCACGTCAGCCTCCTCCATTGTGCCCCGTCTGTGGGTAATGGTGATAAACTGAGTTTTGTCCGTAAGCTTATGAAGATACTGGGCATATCTTGTAACGTTGACGTCATCCAGCGCCGCCTCTATCTCGTCCAGCAAGCAGAACGGGGACGGCGAATTTTTAAGTATAGCAAAATATATCGCAACTGCAACCAGCGCCTGTTCTCCTCCCGAAAGGGACATAAGACTTGTAATTACCTTGCCCGGAGGCTGAACATTTATATCAATACCGCATTCGAGAACGTTTTCGGGATCTGTCAGAATAAGCTCCGCCTTTCCTCCGCCAAAGAGCTCTGAGAAAATACTTTTGAAATTATTATTGATACTCTCAAAGCTATGCATAAATACGTTCTTCATATTTTCGGTAAGATTTTCTATCATCTCGCAAAGCTCCTGCTTTGATGTGTTCACATCATTAAGCTGAGATGTCATAAACCCGTATCTCTCAGAAACCTCCGCATACTCATCTATTGCCCCGAGATTAACGTTTCCAAGCGACTTGATCTGATTTTTCAGTTCCGTAAGTCTCCTGTTTGCCGCAGGAATATCGTCAAGTTCATCTGCGATCTCAGCGGCGGTGGAACGCGTCAGCTCGTATTCGTCCCAGAGCTGAGAAACAAGCTTGTCAAAGTCAGCCGCCAGAGAATTCTTACGCTCCTCCTCGCGGGTAAGCTGTGTGGAAAGCGTTTCCTTTTCGTCCATTTTATTCTTGTTCTGACTTCTTATCTGAGCCGCGATACGGTCAAACTCCAGATGCTCCTTCTGAGCCTCTTCCGCTCTTGCGTTAAGCTCCGCTATAACGCTGTCCGCACCGTCAAGACGAGTTTTTATATTTTCAATATCCCTGTTTTTATCCTTTATCTGATTTTCAAGTCCGCCTATTTCAAGCTGTATCTTTCCGCAGTCGCCGTCGGTGGACTGTATAGCTGCATTCAGAACGTCTATGGACATTCGGCAAGCCTGAATATCTTTATTAAGCTCGGCGGACTTTATTCTAAGCTCCGAAAGCTCCGAACTGAGAGTTTCACGACGTGTCTTAAGATTGCTCTGCGCCGACTGAGAGACTGTCAGCTTTGCCTCACCGTCAATGATTTCTCTGTCAGTTTCTTCAAGCTCGTGTTTTGCCTCCGCCAGATCGTTTTCAGCGGTTTTAAGCTTTCCCCTGAGAACAGTCTCCTGTCTGTCCGCCTCGTCAAGCTGACTGTCATACTGCCTGGAAAACTCGCCAACACGCTTTATTTCCATTTCAAGCCTGATACATTCCGCACCGGCATTATTAAGCTGTTCCTTTAAGCCTTCGATATCCGCACTGAACTTGTTGACCTCGTTTAATGTATGCTCACGCGCCTGTAAAAGCTCCTTAAGATCGCTTTCCATTTTGTCTTTTTTCATACTCATCTCGTCAATCTCATTTTTACGCGTGAGAATACCCGTACTTCTGGAAACGCTTCCTCCCGTAAACGAACCGCCCGCATTTATGACCTGACCGTCCAGAGTGACTATTTTAAATTTATATCCATACCTCTTAGCTATGACTGCCGCAAGATCAATGTCCTCAGCTATACATATTCTGCCCAGAAGATTATTTATAATACCGCCGAACTTTGCGTCGAACCTGACCAGATCGCATCCCATAGCCACAAATCCGTTTTCATTTTCAAGATGCTTGTTTTCAAATCTGTTTCCCTTGACCGAGGTCACAGGCAGGAACGTCGCTCTGCCTGCATTGCTTTCTTTCAGCAGACGGATACCGCGCTTTGCGGCGTCCTCGTTATCGACTACGATATTCTGTAATGCTCCGCCCAGAGCCGTTTCTATTGCAACGGAATACTCCGACTTTACCGTAATAAGCTGCGCAACCGTACCGCACACTCCGCTTATTCTTCCCTGTCTCACAGAGCTCATAATATGCTTTACGCTCCTGCCGAAGCCCTCCATATTATTCTCCAGATCGCGGAGCATTTGCAGCTTTGCGGAGGTCTCTCTCAGAACGCCGTCAGCCTTTGCGTGCCGCGCCGATATATCGTCAAGCTTTTCTTTTCTTTTATCAAAAAGCTTTGTAAGTCCGTCAAGTCTGTTTTCGGTCTCCTGCTTGTTTTCCAAAGTCTTATTATACGAGATCCTCAGCTTTTTAAGCTCCGAAGAAGCGAACCTCTCCTTTTCCTCAAGGTCCTTAACAGTTTCGGAATTGGCGGAAAGCTGTTCCTTTATCTCGTCAATGGAGGAGCTTAAATTTTCCATTTTCAGAGTAATATTTGTGCGTTTAAGATACGCCTTTGTAATTTTGGTATTTACGTCCGCAACCGTCTGGTCGGACTGCTCCGCCTGAGATATAAGACTGTCAAATTCCTTTTCCTTTTCAAAAACGGTATCAGCAGATTTTTCCTGCCGGCTTAACAACTCTTTCAGGTCGGATTTTCTCTTTTCAAGCTCCTTTTCCTGATAGTATTTTGAGGACTGCGACTGCTCTATCTGCTCTTTAAGCCTGAGAATGTTATCCTCTATATGAGAAATATCGTTCTTGAAAACGGCAATTTTGGACAGCGCATTGTTATTTTCAAGCTCGGTAAGATGTATTTTTTCCCTAAGCTCGTCAACCTCAGTGGAGCGAGCCGCGCTGAGTTCGATATTTTTGTTATATTCGTCTTCCGCTCCCTTTATTTCTTCTGAGATCTGCTCATACTGATATTCCAAGAGCTTCAGCTTTTCTTCGTGCTCCGCAAGCCTTTGACGGTATTCCTCAAGCTTGTGATACCATACGGAAATTTCAAGCTTTCTCTTTTCATCATCAAGAACCCTAAACCTCTTAGCCTTTTCGCATTGCTTTTCAAGAGGACCAATTCTGCTTTCCAGCTCCGAAAGAATATCGTTAAGTCGGGATATATTTTCCTCTGCGGCGGCAAGTTTTTTTTCTGCCTCCTGCTTTTTGTAGCGGAATTTTGCAATACCCGCTGCCTCCTCGAAGATCTCTCTTCTGTCGCCTGATTTTCCGTTAACTATATCAGCGATCCTGCCCTGACCGATTATTGAATATCCGTCCTTGCCCAGACCTGTATCCATGAACAGCTCGTTGACCTCTTTTAGCTTTACTCCTTTTCCGTTGATAAGATATTCGCTTTCGCCGTTGCGGTAAAGCTTTCTTGAAACGGACACTACATCGCTGTCGTATTCCAAAGCTCTGTCGGAATTATCAATATTTATAGTTACCTGAGAGAAAGGCGACTCCTTTCTTGTATCGCACCCGTGAAAGATAACTCCCGCCATTTTCTCTCCTCTCAGAGCCTTAGAGGACTGCTCGCCCATTACCCAGCGCATAGCGTCGGCAATATTGCTCTTTCCCGAACCGTTAGGACCTACTACGGCGGTAATACCCTTATTGAATTTTAATTCCGTCTTGTCGGGAAAGGACTTAAAGCCCTGCATTTCCAATGACCTGAGATACATTTATATCACCGCCGTTCCGTTTATTTCTATAATCTTTACCGCTTGGGTCTGCTCCTTATCGGGGACTATTTTAAGCGTAACTCCCCTGTCAGCAAAATATTTCACATTGCATTTTTTCTGACCCAGCGCCTTGCTCAAGCTTCTCGCAGGAACCGAAAGGACTGCCGAACGCACCTTTAGATTTCCGCCAAAAGCCAAAGCGTTTTCTATTGAATTTCTGTAAATTTTACCCTCGCAAAGCTCTCTGAATGCAGGGTGATAGTACCCGCCCAGCATTTTTTCCTCTACAAACTCCGAAGCGTGAAGACCTAGCTTTATAACGCGTATTCCTCTTTTCTCCGCTGATATAAGAAAATCGGAGCACAAATCGACTGCTGCCTCAAAGTCAAAGGTTTCATACTCTCCGTTTTTAAAAAGTTCGCCCAGCTTTGTGTCCTCTAAAATCACCACGGGATAAAGCCGCAGGGTATCGGGAGCAAGTCCGCATATTCTTTCAAAGCTTTCCCTTTCCTTTTCGGGACTGCTCTTATAAAGACCTATCATCATCTGCAAACCAAATTCAAATCCGTATTTCTTTATAAGTTCAGCTGCATTTTCCACATCTGCGGAGGTATGACCTCTTTCATTGGCAAAAAGCACATCATCGCACATCGACTGTGCTCCAAGTTCTATGGAGGTCACTCCATATTTTTTCAGAATGTCCAGCGTTTCATTGTCAATATAATCAGGACGCGTGGAAATACGTATTCCTGCAAATCCGCCCTCTCCGACAAACTCTCCTGCCGCCGTCAGCAGTTCAAGCATATACTTGCGGGGTATTGCTGTAAAGCTTCCGCCGAAAAACGCTATTTCGGTATCTTCGGGGCTTATTACCTCGCTCAGCGATTTTGCGCATATCCGCCTAACATCGTCCCCTCTCGGAATTTTCTCCGTACCTGTGATAGTCCTCTGATTGCAGAAGGCGCAGGTATGTGGACAGCCCACATGAGGAACAAAAACCGATATATTACTGTGCGGCATAGCCCATTAGCTCCAAAGCCTCTTTTGCGGCATTCTGTTCAGCGTTCTTCTTAGACCTGCCAACGCCGGTACCTATCACATTGTTATTGAGAAGCACCTGGACCGTAAACTTTTTGTCGTGATCGGGACCTTCCTCATCTTTAAGGAAATATTCGATCCTCTCCTCGGGATTTTTCTGAATGATCTCCTGCAAAACGGTCTTATAATCGTGAAAAGCGGTAGTATGCTCGGGTGTGATATCCTCAGGCAGGAAGTTCATAATATGCTTTCTCGCACATTCTATTCCTCCGTCAAGATAAATAGCCGCTATAACAGCCTCCATAGCGTCGGAAACTATCGAGGCGCGCTCTCTGCCGCCTGTCATTTCCTCGCCTTTACCGAGAAAAATATATTTACCGAGCTCCATTTTTTTTGAAAATTCATACAAAGCCTTTTCGCATACCAGCGACGCTCTCAGCTTTGTAAGCTCGCCCTCCGGCAAGTGCTTGAAATGCTCAAAAATATAATCGGAAACCACGATAGACAATACCGAGTCTCCCAGAAATTCCAGACGCTCGTTGCTGCTCCTGTGCTTTTTGTTTTCATTTGCAAAGGACGAATGAGAAAGAGCCTCGTACAAAAGCTTCTCGTCCTTGAACTGATAGTCTATCCTCTTTTGAAAATTCAACAAATTCTGCTGCTCGTCCATAATTAAATCTCCTGCTTTGCTTTCATCGTATCAAGAGCCTCGGTAATAGTTTCAATGACCTGCGTTTCGGTAAACTGCTTTGCCTGCCTTATCGCATTGTAGAACGCTCTCGCATTTGAACTTCCGTGAGCCTTTATCACAGGTTTTGAGGTACCCAGCAAAGGCGCTCCGCCGTACTCGGAATAATCTACCTTTTTCTTGAATTCCTTGACGTTTTTCATAACCATAAGAGCCGCCATTTTCGACTTGAAATCCTTGGTCAGAAGAGTTTTGAGCTCACCCGAGAAAAACTTCGCCATTCCCTCGTAAAGCTTGAGCAGCAAATTACCGCAGAAGCCGTCCGCAACGCACACATCACAGTCTCCCATAGGAAGCTGTCTCGCCTCGATATTTCCGATAAAATTAACGGGAGCTTTCTTCAACTGCTTATAGGTCTCAAGCTCCAGCTCTCTGCCCTTTGATTCCTCGGAGCCGATATTTGCAAGTCCCACACGGGGTTTTTCAACGCCGAGAATTCTGTTCATATACGCCGTACCCATAATACCGAACTGTACCAGCATTTCAGGACGGCAGTCTGCGTTTGCGCCGCTGTCAAGCAGCATGGTAGGTTCTCCTGCAGTAGGAAGAATTGTGGCGAGAGCAGGTCTCTTTATGCTCTTGATCCTTTTCACAATAAAAGTCGCGCCCACAACCAGAGCTCCTGTCGAGCCTGCGGAAACGAATGCGTCTCCCTCACCGTCTGCAAGCATTTGCATACCCACAGCCATGGAACAGTTTTTCTTATGTTTTATGACCTCGGTAGGCTCTTCACATATCTCTATCACAGTATCTGCGTGACGGATATGTAGCCTTGAAATATCCAGACCGTTATCGGACGCACATTTTTTTATTTTAGTCTCGTCGCCTACAAGAGTAACGTCAACATTGAAATCTTTCTGTGCGTCTATCGAGCCTTTTATGACCTCGAGGGGAGCGTTATCTCCGCCGAATGCGTCTATTACTATGTTCATTTATTTATACCTCCGTTTCAGAGCTTATTCTCTTATTTTTTGTATTTCGTATCGTGTTCAGCAACAGACTGACAGCGACCGTAGGCATCAACGACATTGTGCCAACGTACATTCCGTTGTATAAAAAACTGCACCCTGTTCAGTTAACGAAATCACGCTTTCATCTGCTCTATTGTCCTGTCAAGATCCGCAAGTCCTCTGTCTGCGATCATCTGATATTTAAGCCTTTTATCCCTAATTCTCTCAGGCAGCTCGGGAAGAATTCCCATATTGCACCCCATAGGCTGAAATTTATCCACAGTCGGATCGCTGATATATTTTGACAGCGCTCCCAGCATTGTTGTCTCCGGAAGTGTGATATAATCCTTCCCCTGCAAGCGTCTTGCCATATTAATTCCCGCAAATATACCGCTCGCGGCGGACTCGATATAGCCCTCAACGCCGGTCATCTGTCCAGCAAAAAACAGCTCTTCTCTGTTACGCATATTAAACTGCTCGTTCAAGAGCTTTGGCGAATTTATAAAAGTGTTACGGTGCATAACTCCATATCGGATAAATTCTGCATTTTCAAGTCCCGTGATAAGAGAGAAAACTCTTTTTTGCTCACCGAATTTAAGATTTGTCTGAAATCCTACTAAATTATAAAGCGTCCCCTGAGCGTTTTCCGCCCTTAACTGAACAACCGCATAGGGACGCTTTCCCGTCCTAAGGTCGGTAAGTCCCACAGGCTTAAGCGGGCCGAACCGCATTGTATCCTCTCCGCGCTTTGCAAGAACCTCAACAGGCATACAGCCCTCATAAACCTTGAAATTATCCTTGCCGAAATGCTCCTTGTCAAACTCGTGGAGCGGTGCAGATTCCGCATTTATAAGTTCATTGTAAAAACGAAGATATTCCTCCTTATCCATAGGACAGTTGATATAATCCGCCTCTCCTTTTCCATAGCGTGAAGCGAAGAAAACCTTGTCCTTATCAAGACTTTCAAAGGTAACGATAGGAGCTGCGGCGTCGTGAAAATACAGATAATCTCCGCAGACCTCTTTTATGCTGAGTGCAAGCCCGTCGGAAGTGAGCGGTCCTGTTGCGATTATAACGTCCCCTGCGGGTATCTCTGTTATCTCCTCCTCAATGACCTCTATCAGAGGAGAGCTTTTTATTTTTTCGGTCACAAGGTCTGAAAACTTCTCCCTGTCAACCGCCAGCGCGCCTCCTGCCGAAACTCTGGACAATGCTGCGCACTCCATAGTCAGAGAACCCAGACGGCGCATTTCCTCTTTGAGCATCCCTGCGGCGGAATCCACTCTGTCGGCTTTAAGGGAATTTGAACAAACAAGCTCCGCAAAGCCCTTGTATTTATGCGCGGGCGTGAACTTCTTAGGCTTCATCTCATAAAGCGTGACGGAAATTCCTGCATTTGCAAGCTGCCACGCCGCCTCGCACCCTGCCAGTCCCGCACCGATCACCTTAACCGTCATTTGACAAATTCCTTTCGTATCCGCAGTCGGGCTTGTGACATATCAGTATGCCGTTCTTTCCGCCCTTCTGGAAAAGCGTAGAACCGCATTCGGGGCATTTTTCCTCAGTCGGAATATCCCATGTCATAAAATTACAATTTGGGTTATCCTCACAGCCGTAATATTTCTTTCCCTTCTTGGACTTTTTCAGCAGTACCTTTTTACCGCAGAACGGACAGCTTCCGCCTGTTTCCTGCACGATACGCTTTGTATTGGTGCAATCGGGGAATCCGGAGCAAGCCATAAACTTACCGTATCTTCCGATTTTTATGACCATAGGTTTGCCGCATAATTCACATACCTGATCGGTTTTCTCATCGGGAACTTTTACCCTCTTGCCCTCCATTGCAGTTTCAGCTTCGGAAAGCTCCTTTTCAAAATCGGCATAAAAATCTTTCAAGGTCTTGACCCAGCCCGCCCTGCCGCTTTCGACTTCATCAAGACTGGTTTCCATATTTGCTGTGAACTTAACGTCCACTATTTTATCAAAATGCTCGCTCATGAGCTCGTTGGTGACTTCGCCCAAAGCTGTAGGCTTTAGCTGCTTGCCCTCCCGCTCAACATAGCTTCTGTTGAGTATTGTTGTTATCGTTGTAACATAGGTGGACGGTCTGCCGATGCCCGTTTCTTCAAAAGCCTTTACCAAAGTGGCTTCAGTATACCTCGGAGGCGGCTGAGTAAAATGCTGATTGCCCTCTATAGCCTTTGCTTTCAGGACATCGCCCTTTTCAATAGCAGGAAGCACGTTTTTCTTCTCGCCTTCCTCGTCCTTAGCCTCCTCATAGAGCACCGTAAAACCGTCAAACTTGACCGAATAACCGGTAGCCTTGAAAAGACAGCCGTTCGCCGCAATATCCACGGAAACCGTGTCCATAAGGCAATTAGACATCTGAGACGCGATAAATCTCTCCCATATAAGCTTATAAAGCTTATATTGATCGGAGGTCACTCCGCTAGCCTTAACAATATCAGGTGTAAGTTCGGGATTAGTTGGTCTGATAGCCTCGTGAGCGTCCTGCGCATTACCCTTGGTTTTATACTTTTTAGGCGTATCCGGAATATACTTATCCCCGTATTTTTCCTTAATGAATTTATACGCCGCCGCTCTTGCCTCGTCTGAAATTCTAAGACTGTCTGTTCTCATATAGGTAATAAGACCAGTCGCGCCCATTCCGTTGATCTCAAGTCCCTCATAAAGCTCCTGTGCAGCTTTCATTGTTCGTCTGCCTTGAAATCCCAAACGT
>CAYNPW010000089.1:0-9102 GCA_964399215.1 uncultured Ruminococcus sp.
CCCCTATCAGCGTATTGGCTATTTCCTCATTCAGCTTGTCATACTGAGCCTTGTACTTTCTCAGTTCAGCGTTAAACTTGGTCTGTTTTGCTCTGCACTTCTGCATTTCCTTGTTATACTCCCTTTTCAGCTCCGTTTCATCGGGAGCGTCGCTGATCTTTGAAAAAATATCAGACATCACATTGCATATGGCTTTGTCGACCTTTTCAGCCGAGTATACCGACTGACCGTCACAGTCGCAAAGCTTTCTGCTTCTGTGGTAGCACATATATCTCAGGTACTGCTTGATTCTGACTTCGCCTGTAGTTTTCAGTACATACTTTTCTGTGTACATACTGGAAGTAAGTCTGCTTCCGCAGTGAGCGCAGTGCATTATACCTGACAGCATTGCCTGACTTTTGGTAGACATGGCGATCTGTCTTTCCTCGTCATTCTTTTTCGCTCTCTGATCCAGTATGAACTGCGCCCTTTCAAACAGCTTTTCGTCTACTATCTGAAGCTCTTTCATATGAGGAGAAACCGTTTCACCCGATACCATATATCCGCAGGTAAGCTTATTCCTCAGTATCCTTATTATCGTATTGCATTGGAACTTTGCGCCGTTGTGTGTCCTTACGCCGTTATCGTTCATAAATGTTGCCAGTCTATGCGAGCCGTAGCCTTCCTTGACTGTTTTCTCAAATATCACACTTACCCATTCGGCTTCAATCGGATTTATTGCTAAGTCATATATCTCCTTACCTCTTTTGTTAAGACGTCCTCTCTTTTCAAGCTGATAGCCGAACGGTACTCCGCCTCCTGTATAACTCCCCTCCGCCGTTAACTGCTGCATTCGGGTCTTTATCCTCATTGAAGTCTTTTCTGATTCGCCCGAAGCCTGCCAGAAACGTATGTAATTCATAAGCTTGTCCACATGGCTTTCAAACCGTTGTTCGCCCTCCTGAACGCTCCATACTCTGATACCGTGCTTTACGAACCACTCTACGACAAACGGCGTCTCATCGTCTATTCGTCCTATCCTGTCGAACATAAACACCAGCAGTATCTGAAATTCATTTCTAAGAGCAGCGGATTTAAGTTCCTGTATGGCGTCTCTGTCGGTTGCCGATACCTTAAAGCCCGATACGCCTTTTTCAAGAAATTCTTTTCCTAACGTCCAGCCCATTCTCTTGGCAAAATCTCTGCAGGCTTCTCTCTGCATCGGTATGTCGTCTTTGACTTTATCAACCTGTTTAACAGTTGAAACTCTGTAAAGACTGTATACTATTTCTGACATAGTTTCCCTCCCGGCTGTATTTTTACGGATCAACGGTAACACTGATTTGCATTCCTATGCGTTCCTTAAAGCTTTCAAGTATAAGCCAAAGCACCTGATCCTTTATAGGTTCCGCCTTATTCTTAAACGCTATAGTTACCTCGCAGTCATCGTACATTTCGGTAATTTCCTTATTCAATTCCGTTTCCTCCTTACAACAATATCACAATTTTTTTCGGAATGGTATCACCAGACCCAACGAAATTATTTGTCTTTTCCTGTGCAGTTTTTACGCTTATCTGCCTGCCCTGCGGCTGTGCACAGACACATTGCAAAAGCGCCTGTTAAGCCTCCTATAAAAAGTCCGATTATAAAGCCTGACATCTTACGACCTCCCTAGTATTTTTCATATTTTATCACCTTTTCTTCTGCACCTTTTAGTGCATAATATTTTTCCCGATTCGGTATTAGACCATACGCATTTACGGCATTCTTTTCCGTCAACGTAAACCTCATCTTTATTCTTTATTTTAAGAAGTTTACAGCGTACCTTATCCCAATCGGCTTTATCCTTTTCATTCAGCAATCGCATATCCTCCATTCTGTATATAACTCAAGCGCAGGAATTCTCTGCTCCTGCACTTGAGTTATATCCGTGCTGTCAAAACGGCAGTACGGAATAACTTTAATTCGTTTTGCCTTCGTCTGATCCTATCAGACGATTATCCGTGATATTTGTTCCCAACCTCCGTCACGGCGGAACTCTGCAAGCTGCGGTCAGCGTAACCGCATCATGGGCGTTTCACCCGCACTTTTTCAGCCCTTATATGGAAGTATCATTATCCTCACACGTTTCATCGCCGACTTTGAAAGCTATTCAAAGGTCTGTGACTTGCCTTTATCGCTCGCTTTTTAAAGGTCATGGCGGACATCACATTTGGCTGCCGAGATTTCATACCGACCGTGTGATTAACGTACTTGCAGAATTGATATTCTATTGTCAAGATGCTTTAAGAAGCCATTTTATTCTTCTTTCACTTGTATACGGTAAAAAGTCGGGGTTTTGATACCCCTAAAATCATGTCTTTTTCAAAAGTTTGTGAAGTTCGTCCAAAATACGCACTTTCTTTTTGTGTATATTTTTCTGACTTATGCCGTAATACGCAGCGCACTCACGCTCGGTCATTCCCTTGTAATAGAGCATTTCAATCAGCTCTCTGTCCTTTGAAGAGATCATTTTCAATGCCTTATTCAGTTCCTCTGCCATGATATATCTTTCCGTAACATCTTCGGCAGAAATAAACTCACGGAAATTCTCAAAGGCTCCGTCCGTACCGCCCTTTAGCATTGAAAACTGTATCTCATGCTCATAGAATGATCTGTCGTTGTTTTCGATAGACCACCCTGTTCTTTTGTAATATGTATAGACCTTGTCGCTGACCTCCACTTCCGCATATCTTTTATTTACAGCGTCATATACGCTGAGTTTTTTACTTTTCATTTTTTTACCTCCGTTTTGATTTTCTTGTTTGAATCAAAACGAAGGCTATGGATATTTTGCAATACTGCATTGCCAGTATTTAAAAAATGGCATGAAAAAAACTCCGTTTCTGCTTTTAAAGCAATAAACGGAGTTTAACTGTAAAATACAAAGGAGCATAACTGACAGCTTTAAAAGCTTGATTTGTTATACTCCTAAATTATTGTCTCTTAATTTTATTAATATCAAAACTGTACATACTTATTTACAAATTCCCAATCAAAATCGGATCAAGCAGCACATAATCAAAGAATCCGATCCCCAACAGCGACAGCAAAATCGGCAGGACCAGAACCGCCGTACTTGCAAGAAACGTTGAAATAACGCTTTTGAGCCTGCTTGACAGAAAATATATTATCAGCATAGCGCACACAAGAGCAATATACCGTGCAATGCTAATAAAGATAAGATACCCTTTTATGCTCATATCCCAATTTGAAAAAGCTTCAAGGGAACATATCGGAGCGTCTATTCCTCTTGTACCGTATGCGTTCAGAACATTGTAAAAGTATGGCACATAGGTGAGAATATATATTATAGTAACTATTATCAGTCCGATAGTAAATTTCCGCAGAAATGTGTCCTCCCTGCCCTTTGCTGAGGTTTTCAGCAATACGTTCGCTCCCGTCTGATACTCTATCGAGTACACATACACCAGACAGCAGATGACCATTGCCATTGCGGTAAGCCCCAGCGTCAAGTCCTTGTTACCCGCAGACTCGTCTCCTGTCAGTAGCTTATAGCCGCTGTCGTAAACAAACTCTCCGTTTTCGGTAGTCTGCAAATATTCCGCATGAGCCTTGACCTGCTCGAATGCATACTGAGGAGCAAGTATATCCTGATATTTCATCATTATGAATATCCCGTCGCCGTCTGTGTTCGCCAGTTCTTCCGACATCTTCATCTGAGCTTCAGCAAATTTCCGCTCCTCTTTGTCTATCATTTTCTGCTTTTCGAGAGTATACTCCCCCTCGAATTTCAGCATATACTGCTTGTAGTAAACCTCGTCCGCCGATGAAAAGCTTTCGTTTATCGGCTCGTAAGTCATACCGATTGCTACAGCAAAAACGATCAGTATCAGCAGAGCCTTGCCGCCTATGAATATCTTATAGCATTCCTGCAAAAACAGATTTGTTGTTCTTCCCTTTAATATATTGATCTTCGCAAGGCTGAATTTCTTGGTGCGGTTTTTTAGTACTCTTTGTTTTGAAAATATCAATACAGAAGCTAGTGAAAAAGCTATCAGCAGTACGACGATCGAGATAATGAAAACCGCCATATAGTTCACAGGCTGACCGAACAAATTAAGATTGAGGTAGCTTGCAAACAAGTCCTTTGTGTTTGCGTATGCAAGAATATTAATATACTTAAACGGACATAAATAGCTTGCGCTCGGTATCGTGTAATACAGCACAGCCTCCGCCGCAATCGTTACGACCAGTATTCCGTATACCTTGACCGCGGTATTTGAGATAACAGTCACAAGATAGATAAGTCCGGCAAAAACGCAGTAAACGGCAAGCTTGGCAAGCAGGAACAGAATAAAATATTGTAAAACCGATATTTTCAAATTACTTCCGCTGAAATCATAGACAGACTGTATTTGTCTTGATAGATCCCCAAAACCGTATGTAAAATATGAAACAGCAAAGTTTACAGCATAGAGCATGATCTCAGCAATCATAGCCGCCGCAAAGCAAGTGAAAAGCTTTGACGTTCCGAGAGCTGTTCTGCCTTTGAACGTAGTTCTCGACAGCACTATCTGATTTAATTCTTTCTCACGGGTCACGATAGTCACAACAACGGTCATTATCATCAGCAGTCCTATAAGATCGGTTGCGAGAAAACCCGTAGCCATTGATACTCCTTTTGAGGGAGCGATTTCAAGCGTTGAGCCTTTAAGGTGAGTAAAATCATCGGGTGTCTTAGCAATGTTTTTATAGCTGAAGCTGTCGGGGTCTGCAAACAAAGAGATACCTGTCATTTTCCTTGCGGTCTCGTCTATACCTGTGAGATAGTCCTCATATTCCGCACAGCTTTCGACCTCCGCAAGAACGTCCTTTAATAGCTGCTGCTCCGAAAAGCTGTCGTTTGTATATTTCAGATAGCTTTTGCTTTTGTATTCTTTCATCAGCTGCTCGCTGTCTATTTCGGGATATTCCTTTAATGCTTCGGAAATATCTTCACCGAAGGACAGACGATCTATCAACTGCAATTTCTCTGACTGCAAGCTGACCTGTTCGTAAGCCTGCTGTGCAGACGATCCTTCCAAATCTGCAAAAGCCGCCTTGTATTGGGCGGCGGTATATGTATCGTTTTTCTGACTTTCATTTACCCAAAGAAGAACTCCGTTAAGGACGGCGAGGGCAATGAAGATCCCGACAGTGGTTTTCTTACAGAACGCTTTGACTAATTCGCCTAAATATATCCGCATATTACCACCCCTAATCAAAGTAATAGAGGTACAAGTCCTCCAGATCGGGCTTGCAGGACTTGAAGTCATAATCGGCAGGAGGATTTTCCGAGATAACCCTAACATAGATATTTTTCTCGTCCTTTGAGATGTTCCCTACCTTGAATTTTGCCGAGATCTCGGAAAGGCTGTCCTCGTTTGCTGTGATTTCAAACACATTCCCGCTTATTTTTTCGCAGAGCTCGTGGGGCTTGCCGGAACCAATTATTTCACCCTTTTTCAGCAAGAGGACTTCCTTTGCGATAAACTCGATATCCGAAACGACATGAGTTGCTATGATGACAATCTTCTCAAATGCTATTTCCGCAATCAGATTTCTGATACGGATACGCTCTTTCGGATCAAGACCCGCTGTCGGCTCGTCGAGAATAATTATTTTCGGATCGCCGAGCATTGCCTGAGCAATAAGTGCGCGCTGTTTCATTCCGCCCGAAAAGCCGCCTAGACGTTTTGATGTACTGTCCTGCAAGTTGACAAGTCTGAGCAGTCTGTCAATATCCGCTTTCGCCTCGGCTTTTTTCATGCCTTTCAGAGCAGCCATATAGCAGAGAAATCTTTCAAGGGTGAAGTTCGGATATATACCCTGCTGCTGCGGCATAAAGCCGAGTATTTTTCTGAAATCGGCGTCCATTTCGGTTGTGGAAACTCCGTTGAACTTCACCGTACCCGAAGTCGCTTTCAGATTGTCTGTGATTATGTTCATAAGCGTGGATTTTCCTGCGCCGTTGGGTCCCAGCAGACCGTATACGCCTGCTGTGAACTCGTAGGTGAAGCTATCAAGGGCGGTGAAGCTGCCGTATTGTTTTGTTAGATCAGTTAGTGTGAGGGTCATGATTTCCTCCCGTTTTATTGTTGTTTAAACTCTTCATATTGTTTGTTCAGTTCGTTTAAAACCTCGTCTATCCCGGCGGCTTTTAACTGGTCATTGGCGGCGGAAAGAGCTGTATCAAGGGTTTCGTATTCGCCGTAATTACCGTAAAACAAACTGTAAAACTGCATATTAATTTCGATTATACTGTTAAACTCACTTTCTAATTTTGACAAGTCAGCATAAAAACCATTCAGCGGATTAATTTTCACACTTTGAATCTGTCTTTCAAAATCTGCTTTCATATTTTGATTATCATCAGCTGTAGGCTCTGCTTTTAGAGGATTTACCGGAGTATGCAGCCAGCTTGAGAATGCCGGAGCTTGAATGTTCTGAACTTTTTCATCATTGGAACCCAATACGTAATTGCGTCCTTCAATTCCGTTATAGAGCAAATCTGCAAATTCCTTGTCTGTGCTGAACAAAGCCAGTAATTCAAATGCCATTTCCGGATTTTCACTTGATGAAGATATTCCCGTAACCATATTAATATTGTCATTAGTATATGTATCGCTAATAATATATGCGTTTTCAAATTCACGGTATATAGAATTCATACTACCAATGGTACATATTGCAGTTTCCATTGTTACAGCGGTTTCTTCATTTACAATATATCCGACTTTTTTATAAGCTTCCACCGTTTTAAGATAATCCAGCGCTTTATCATTTTCAAAAATATTCTCGAAACAACCTGTTTCGATATTGAAATATATACCGTTATAATTTATAAATCCGCAATATTCATTATAATTAGATACATAGCTTGGCAAAATGAGCTGTTGAATATCAGCTTGCTCGTAAGCTTTTTTTAGATATTCGCTCAATCCCGCAAAAGAACTGTCATAACCGGAAATGTCAATACCGTACTTATCAAGGCACTCGCTGTTAAAAATTACACACAGTGGATTGGCTCCAAGTCCGGTTATACCGCGTCCGTAAATATTTCCGTCTGCGTATGTCAGACACTCCCAATACCATTCCGGATATGCAGCGTAAAATTCTTTACCAAGCTCCGTTTCAAAATAGTTGTTTAGAGGAACAAACCAACCGTTATCAATGCAGGTTTTATATGTTTTTATTACATCGTTTATACCTTCAATATTTTCAATTCCCATTCCACTATTAAAAATATCCACTTGTTCACCGTCAGAAATCATCTGTTTGTAAACATCCTGCATTAAATAAAATTCATCATCATTTGCTTCTGTATGATTTACAAATTGAACAGCAAAATCATATCCACGTTCGTCAAGCAGTCTGTTTACTTCATTCTGAATTGCAGCAGTATCCACATTATATGAATAGTTAGTAAGCCACACAAGCTTTGTCTTATTTTCAAAATACGATTCGTCTTCACTTACTTGATCGACCTCAAAATCAGCCTGACCATATTCATTGAAAATTGTTTCGTCAGAGGAATTTTCATCCTTTGTATTATGCGAGGTATCTATCATGTCATCCGAATTATTAAGATATATAGCATTTTTCAAGCCCGACTCTATAAAATCGTCCTTTTTCACACAGAGAAATACGTTGTTTTGTTCCCATTCGCCGCTGTTTACAGTTTCATAAAGTATCACATTATCATATGCGGCACAGGTCAGATCCCATTTCAGGCTTTCCGTATTTTCCAAACATTTTACCGTTTTTCTGCCGTCAGAATAATAAATTGTTTTTATATTATTGCTGTCAAAAGTACCGTCATAGCTTGAGTCCGCACCCCAAAAAAGCCCTTCGTCACATGGACAGATACCATTGACATATCCGCTTGTATCGCAGACTTTTTCTGCCGATTTTTTATCTATGTCGTAAAAATCAATTTCAGTACTCTGTGCTGTCTGTTCTTCCGACTCATATACTGAAAAATAAAATCCATTTTCAGCAAATGAACAAATTCCCATAAGGTCGTTGGAATATACCTTGTTAAGTTTTCCGTTTTCGCAGGAATATATGCCGCTCTCTTCTTCAAATCTTAATCTGCAATAGACTGTATCATCATACATATATGCTCCAAGAAAACTGAATTTGGGCTGCTCGCTGAAATCCATAAGAACATTTAATGAATTGTCTGCAATATCATAACACAACAGATAATATGTATAATCAATCTCTGCGCTCTCATCTACAATCATATTGGAAGCAAGAAAAATCAATTTATTTTCACACATCACCGGAATATAACTTTCCGGTTGATATATGTCAGATGAAATAAGCTCCTTTCTGCCTGAACCGTCCTTATCTGCCATGCAGATCATAAGTCTATTCGTTGAAAAAAATATTTCATAAATTTTATCATTATAATAAAATGCGTTATACCATGAGTAATCCTTGGGCGGAACAGCTGTACATTTTGAGTTCGGATCATCATTAAGACTTTCATGAGTACAATTCGGCTGTGTACACAATGCGGTACACTCACCGGAAGTGAAATCTTTCACATACATAATATCATTTTGTTGTGTTAATGCAAAGTTTTCTCCGAACCAACCATAGGGAGTAAAAGAGCCGGAGCTTTCATCAGACTTAAATACTCGGTTTTTTACAATAAAGATTAATATAACTATTGTTATTGCTGACAATAAACATATTAATGAAATAATGACTTTCTTGCGCATAATTAACCTCTCTAAAAAGGGCTGTTGCACAGAAATTAATCAATGTAACAGCCCTATTCTACGTTATTTCAAAATTCAGATATTATTGTTTCTGCACAACTTACTATTTACTTAATGAATATGATGCAAATGTTGTGCCGTTTCTTGAGTGAGAGTGTGTGGAATTACTGTATTTGCCACCGCTTGGTGTGACAACACTTGCTGCTGCAACTGCACCGGTTCCTGAGTCTGAATCACCAGTTCCATACGATGTATATGTACCTGAACTGTTATAATAATACTGCGTAACGTGAGCGCCAACTGTCATACTGGTCGATGTTGAAGTGCTTGCATAAGTTGTATACCTAG